>QBUR01000150.1 GCA_013374385.1 Candidatus Methanocomedens sp.
AACACCCATCGGGCACCCGCTTTGTACCCGCCCAGCACAGGATACTGCGCGCCATGAGCTCACTGCCGGAATTTGTCGACACCTTGATTCACCCCGGGTGGATCATACCGGTCGTACCGGAAGGCGATGTGTTAACCGGCTTCAGTATTGCGCTGCAGGACAATAAAATTGTCGCTATTGTTCCCACCGAGGAAACCGCCTATATCACCGCAGGCGAGAGCTACACTCTGGCCGAACACGTTGTAATGCCAGGGCTAATCAATGCCCACGGTCACGCCGCCATGAGCCTGCTCCGCGGCTTTGCAGACGACCTCGCCCTCACGCCCTGGCTGGAAGAACATATCTGGCCCGCAGAGGCTAAACTCACGGGTGAGGATGTATATTGCGGCACCCTATTGGCCTGTCTTGAGATGATACGCTCCGGAACAACTGCTTTTGCAGATATGTATTTTTACATGGACCAGGCTGCCAGGGCAGTGGAAGAATCGGGTATGAGGGCATCCCTTTCCCACGGCATGATCGAACTTTTTGATGAAGCTAAAGGTGATGCAGACCTCAAGGAAGGTATACGTTTTGCAAAAGAATGGAATAATGCAGCAGATGGCAGGATAACCACGATGTATGGTCCACATGCACCAAATACCTGCAGCCGGGATTTCCTTAACAAAGTTAAGGAACAGGCAGAAGCAGATAACATCGGGATGCATATTCATGTACTTGAGACAAAAGCAGAACTGCTTGAAATGAAAGAAAAATATTCAATGTGCAGTATCCATTTACTGGATGGAATAGGTATTCTGGGACCAAGCGTACTGGCAGCTCATTGTGTATGGCTGTCATCCGGCGACATAGATATCCTGGCAGAAAGAGGAGTGAACATAGTACACTGCCCTGTAAGTAACATGAAACTGGCATCCGGAATCGCACCTATACCTGAACTTTTGAGCAGTGGTGCCAATGTTGCACTGGGTACGGACGGATGTGCATCCAACAACAGCCTGGATATGTTCGGTGAAATGAAAACTGCAGCTCTGCTGCATAAGGTCAATTCCACGGACCCTACGGCACTGCCTGCACACCAGGTATTGAAGATGGCAACTGTAAATGGTGCAAAAGCCCTCAAGATCCCTGCAGGGCAATTAAAGCCCGGCATGCTTGCTGATATTATTATCGTTGATATGCAAAAACCCCATCTGCTACCTAATCATGACCTGGAATCCCATCTTGTGTATGCTGCAAGGGGCTCAGATGTCAGGACGACCATTGTGAACGGCAAGGTCCTGATGGAAGATGGTATTATAATGTCCATGAACCAGGAGAAAGTTATGGAACAGGCTGCTTACGCTGCGGAGAAACTTATTCAAAGGGTCAATGAACAGTCAAATTAATAATTTAGGAGATTTACAATGCAAACTGACATGATAGAATCAGGAAACATGAAGATTGAATGGGCACGTAACTACATGCCTGTATTGGCAAAGATTCGGGAAGAATTTGAAAAGGAACAGCCTCTTGCCGGACATATTGTAGGAATGGCACTGCATGTTGAAGCAAAAACCGCTGTGCTTGTTGAGACCCTGGCCGCTGGCGGGGCAGAAGTGGCGATTTGCGGATGCAATCCTTTAAGTTCGCAGGATGATGTGGCAATGGCATTGGATACCAGGGAGAACATCTCATGTTTTGCAAGGTACGGCTGCTCAGATAAAGAATACTATGATGCCATTGATGCGGTGCTTGGCAGTAATCCGGACATTACAATTGATGACGGCGGAGACCTGATTTTCAAACTGCATACTGACCGTAAAGACCTTATCCCCAGTATTCTTGGTTCCTGTGAAGAGACTACCACAGGCGTGCACAGGCTTAAATCCATGGAACGGGACGGCGCCCTTAAGGTGCCGGTAGTTGCTGTGAACGATGCATTGACCAAATACCTTTTCGACAACCGTTACGGGACAGGTCAGTCCAGCTGGGATGGTATTATCCGTACTACTAACCTGCTTGTAGCAGGTAAGAATGTTGTGATTGCCGGTTACGGATGGTGTGGCCGCGGGGCTGCTATGCGTGGAGATGGACTTGGTGCCAACATTATCGTGACTGAAGTGGATGCTATACGCGCTCTGGAAGCAAAGATGGATGGTTACCGTGTTATGCCAATGATAGATGCAGCAATAATAGGGGATATCTTTGTTACTACTACAGGAAATATTGATATTTTAACTAAGGAACACTTCAAGGTCATGAAGGATGGTGCCATACTTGCAAACTCAGGACATTTCAATGTGGAAATAAACCTTAAACAGTTGGAGGAGATGGCCTTATCTGTAAAAACGGTGCGTAATAATATTAAGGAATATGACCTGAATGGCCGGCGGATAAATGTACTGGCAGATGGACGGCTGGTAAATCTTGCAGCTGGTGACGGGCATCCTGCTGAGGTCATGGACATGAGTTTTGCCAACCAGGCTTTATGTGTTAAGTTTATTGCAAAGAACAAACTTAAACCTGGAGTACATCCTGTACCTGAGATCATTGACATAAAGATAGCAAACCTGAAACTTGAAGCACTGGGGATTTCAATCGATAAAATACAACCCCACCAGTTTAATTATATGGAAGCATGGGAAACAGGAACTTAAAAGGATTTGACAAAAATCCTTTCAACTTTTCATGCTAATCATATATTTAGACTATTTTCCCTCAACTCGTTCACTGCCTGTTAATTTAGAGACCGTTACATTACATGTTGGTATTATCAAACTAACCGCAGATGAACGCCGATAAACGCGGATACGCTGCCTGGAAATCTGCGTTCATCTGCGGTTTTATCAAATTCACCAACACGAATTGTAACGGTCTCTTAATTTAGAAAACTTTATATGTGGTATCTGGCAATCCACTATAAACTAGTCCACACTAGTTTTTGGACATAAATGGTGATGTGATTGAGTTACAATGTGATTTGATTTCATTATTAATATTTATATAAAGTATAGGAGGATGGATAGAACAATGGTTGATCCAATAGTAATGGACCTGGGCATTGTTGCACTAACCGGAGCACTGGCCACTATTGCCGGTGCGGCTGAAGACCTTGAGTCTGATGTCGGCTCTCAGAGTAATCCGAACTCACAGGTGCAACTTGCCGCTCAAATGAATTTTCCACATAGGATCTTTAACAAGGCCATATCCGGTGAACCACCAGCTTACGGGCTTTGGTGTGCTTCCGGAGCAACAGTGGCCAGCGTTTTAATGGCAAAAGAAATGTCAATATTTTTTGCTATCGCAATCGGCTCATTTGTAGCCGCAATAATCCTGGGATTATTCTCTGTGACCGCCCACATGGGACGGACAGCAAGTCAGAAAAGATTTAAACAACCGGTTTATATGGACATGGTCCTCGGGCATGTCCCGTCAATAATGGCACATGGTTATATCGCCATATTTTGTATTGTAGCATTTTCATACATAATGAACCATTTTATGGGACATCCCTTCCCACTGCCGCTTTTGGCATTCCTGTGGGGAATTGCCGCTGGTGCAATAGGTTCATCAACTGGTGATGTACACTACGGAGCAGAACGTGAGTTCCAGAACCAGCCTTTCGGATGCGGATTAAATGCTGCATTCTCAGGAAACATAGTGAGAAAGGGCGAAGCAGGTCTTCGTAATGGTATTGACAATGTCTGGGCATGTGCGAAGTTTGGTGGTCCCCTGACAGGACTTGCCCTTGGTATGACAGTATTCCTTGATAACTGGAGAACGACAGTGTTCGAAGGAATGAATACAATAATCGCCGGTCTGATAATTGTCTTGATACTGATTCTTGCCAATAGGATGGTTGAGGTCAAAGCAAGGAAGGCATACGGACCATACAAGGATGAAGATGGAGTTGAAATAGCATGATTGACCCAATAACAATCATTGACCCAATAACAATCATACTTATTACATTGGGAGGAGTTCTCATTGGTTTAGGTGTGCATTTTATACCTGTGGGCGGTGCCCCAGCGGCTATGGCCCAGGCAACAGGCGTGGGTACAGGTACGGTACAGTTGGCTGCAGGTGCAGGTTTGACCGGACTTATCAGTGCAGGATTCATGTATAATAACCTGGCAATTGATGGTATATTCACTAGTGTGGATTACATTACGGTGGTTGCGTCAGGAGCAATAGGCTCAATGATCATGATATCCGTTACCATGTTCGTTGGTCAGTTAATTTATGTCTATGGAGTAGGTGTACCACCAGTATCTGCAAAGGTCAAGAAAGACCCCATTACCGGTGATGTGCAGGACTTATATGTATCAAGAGGCACAGAAGGACACGGAGTTCCTACAGTCAGTTTTGTGAGCGGCACCATTGGTGGTTTGCTCGGAGGTTTAGGCGGTTCAATGATCTATGTCCAGTTAATGGAAATAGTTGGTGACCCATCAAATATGGCTGTCGTAGCTCTTGCAGGTATATTTGCCACTGGAGTGTTCTACGTGAATGCAGTACTGGCCTCATATAATATCGGTGGTACTATTGAAGGATTCCATGATCCCAAGTTCAAGAGAGTACCAAAAGCAATTATTTCCTGCCTGATAGCTTCACTAATATGTGCTATTATTGCAGTACCGATTATGGGAGGTGTTGTTTAATGTCAACAGCAGCAGGAGGACCCGCAGGAGGGGGACTTAACCCGAATCAGGTCATTATTCTCGGTGCAGTTGGCGGACTTGCCGGGATATACCTTACAATGCTTAACCAAGCCATGGATACAACAATATTCTCGTTCCTGGGCGGCATAGGTGCAATATTTGCAGCAGTCTGGGGTGCGGATGCGGTACGACGTGTTTGCAGTTACGGTTTGGGTACCGGTGTACCTTCAATTGGTATGGTTGCACTCGGTATGGGTGTTGTAGCAACCATGTTTGGCCTTACCTTGCCTAAAGTTATAGGAATTCCAATCATTGCAGGCCCGATCATATCATTCATTGTAGCAGCCATAATTGGACTTCTTATTGGTCTTATGTCTAACAAGATACTAATGATGAATATCCCGATCATGGAAAAATCCATGGTTGAGATTGCCGGTGCAGGAGCACTTGTCATGATCGGCCTGTCAACAGCTATTGCAGGAAGTTTTGATATTGTTGCCATAATGCCGGCAGTAGTTGAGACAGGATTCATTGCACTGGTCTTTATTGGTGGTGCGATGACGATATTACATCCATTCAATGCCTGCCTCGGTCCTGACGAAAAACAGGACAGGACTCTTGGGGTTGCAGTTTCGAAGGGAGCGCTTATCATGGCACTTGTCGGATTTGCATCTTTGGCAGTTGAAAGTATGGACGCTATGTCTGGTGCTTTGACCACAATAGTAGGCTTAGTAATCTGGGTGGTATATTTCAAGAAGTTCATGAAAAATACTCATCGTGATTCATATCTGGTTACAGGTACAGGTTTACTTCCAAGCGAGGAGGAATTAGAATGAGCCACGTAAGAGTTGCGCCTGAATTCCATCTGATACTGGAACCTATGTCAGGTATTATGGCAGAGGAAAAAGATGATACACTTGAGTATTCTCTGGACCACATATCAACAGTGGTAGACGAACTGGACCTAATTGTAACCGACATGATGAACTCACTGGGTCCGGATAAACCTCTACTGGCAACATTCCCGGGTCGAGAGAAAGCTGCAGTAACTGCAGGTGTATGGACGAACATATTCTACGGCTTCATTGGTGGTCTTATACTGATGACCGTGTTTGCCGTATTATTGAAATTAGGAGGCTTGTAAATGGCTGATAAAAGAGAACCATCAGTTGGATGGCCTGTCATGAAGGGTGAATACGAGATTGCCGACCCCAATAATCCGGTTGCGGTGGCCACGTTGGGTTCACATCTTGAGGCAGGACCTCATCTTGAAGCAGGGGCTTCCATAACCGGTCCATGCAAGACTGAGAATATCGGCATTGAAAAGCTTGTGGCCAATATTATCTCCAACCCAAATATCAGGTTTCTCCTGATTACTGGTTCTGAGGTTAAAGGTCACCTTACTGGAGATGCCATATTAAAGATACATGCAAATGGTACCAAGGAGAACAGGATTGTCGGTGCAACGGGAGCGATTCCCTATATCGAGAACCTGACTGAGGAAGCAATTGCCCGGTTCCAGGAACAGGTCGAATGTATTGACTTAATCAACACAGAAGACCAGGGAAAAATATCTGGCAAGATAAAGGAACTTGCTGGTAAAGACCCCGGTGCCTTTGATGCTGAACCAATGGTAATTGAACTCAAAGATGAAGGTGAAGGTGAAGATGAATTTGAGGGGATCAGACCAATGGCAGCAGAGGTCGCTCTTATCCAGTCGAGGATTCGTAATGTAGAGGTCGCGACAATTGATATCGGCAACCTGAATAAATTCGCATCAGGTGTCTATTCAGGTAAGATCGAAGGAGTAATGATGGGACTCACCCTGACACTTGGACTTCTTGGATTACTCATCATGGGAGGTGTATAAAATGGCTGAAGGCTCAGATGAATATGTCTACGGAAAAGGAGTTCCCATGGTGGTAAAACCACCAGGTGCTGGTAATTTCGATAAACTTCTTGAGAATATCAGGTACAAGGGACAGCTTATTGCCCGGAACCAAAAACTGGATTCTGGAGTTGCTGCTGGCTTCCAAGGTCTTATCATTGGATTTCTATTTGCGGTTATAATGATAGGACTGCCCATTGTTTGCAGTGGAGGCATCTAACATGGCTGAAAATAAGGTTCCAGAAATTATAGTGGATGCTACAGATTATCAGGAGATTATCAAGAAACTTAACCTCATTGATGAAAAGATAGAATTCACGAACAGCGAGATGCAGCAGAGAGTCGGTAAACGACTGGGCAGAGACATTGGAATACTTTACGGCATAAGTATTGGACTTATTCTTGTGGTAATGTATCTATTGATAGTGACCACATTGGGATTAACTCCCGCAACCACAGTTCAATTACAAGAGGGCGAATCCCTTTTGTCAGCAGTAATAAGAATATTGTTATGAGGTGATAATAGATGTTCAGATTTGATAAAGAACAAGAAGTCTTTGAGTTTGGCGGCGTAAAGATGGGAGGACAGCCAGGGCAATATCCAACTGTTCTCATTAGTACCATGTTCTACGGCAAGCACAAAATCGTAAGTGACGAAGATAAAGGTATATTTGATAAAGATAAGGCTGAAGAATTGTGGAAAACCCAGCAAGAGATGGGTGACATTACAGGGGTACCATATATCAACCAGATAGTAGGCGAAACACCAGAAGCTATTAAGAAATTTATAGACTGGTTCGTCGGAGTGGATGATAAAACCGCATTCCTGATAGATTCATCAGCTGGTGACGTACGAGCTGCAGCAGCAGCGTACTGTACAGAGATAGGTGTGGCAAACAGGGCAATACACAATTCTATCAATGCCAGTGTAACTGATGAAGAGATTGCAGCAGTCAGGGAAAGTGACCTGGATGCAGCCATTGTGCTGGCATTCAATGCTACTGACCCCAGTGTGAAAGGTAAAATGGATATCCTTGAAATTGGCGGTACAGGTCAGGCTAAAGGTATGCTGGAAATTGCAAAGGACTGCGGTATAACGCGTCCTATTGTTGATGTAGCAGCCATGCCACCCGGTGCCGGCTCTGGTGCGACCATCCGGTCTATCATGGCTGTTAAGGGACACCTGGGTCTGCCCACTGGCGGCGGTTTCCATAACATGGCATCTGCATGGGATTGGCTCAAAAAGTTCAAGAAGGAACACAAGGAAGCCTATATGCCCACAGACATTGGAACCAATCTTGTTTCCCAGATAGTAGGTGCAGATTGCCTGCTGTATGGTCCTATCGAGAACGTCAGGTCAGTATTCCCGGCAGTTGCGCTGGTGGATATCATGCTGGCTGAAACTTGTCGCGATTTGGGAATGGAAGTACTGGATCCAAACCATCCAATCAATAAACTGGTGTGAAAACACCGGTTTATTCTTTCTTTTTTCTTTTT
>QBUR01000149.1:0-4020 GCA_013374385.1 Candidatus Methanocomedens sp.
CCAGCTGTGGCTCAGAAACTTACAGACCATATTTGGACATTGAAAGAATTATTAACGTTCAGAGTGCCTGTTCAGTAACTAGAGGACATGACCCAGAAACTACCATCAGAATAACGGAAAAAACGTAAATCAAGAATATCAATTTTTTAAAACCACTGGTCAAGAGTCTGCTGCCCTGCATCAGACGCTTCTATCAACCGGTTCACAGCACCCTTTACCCTTACCTCTGAAAAATCATGTTTACGACAGAGAAAATCGGTAATATCCGACTCCTTCGGGGACCTCCAGGAGATCTCATAATCTGAAGTGACCTCAGGATAAAGGAAAAGGTCCTTGATTTCCTGCAGGTTTTCAATACCCACACCCTTCTCGGCAAGCACAGCCTCAATACCACCATACTGCTTTACCAGTTTCAGTGCCGTCTTGGGCCCCACACGTTTTAAACCAGTATTGTAGTCAGTACCCACCAAAAGGGCAATATCTATCAATTGTTCCCGGGTTATACCGCTGGCATTAAGCCCCTCTGCCAGATCAATGATCTCAGGTTTCACATCAATATAGATATTCTTCCGGGGCAGTTTCCGCTTACCAGTAACAGTCACGTTGCGCACCACCATGAGTGCACCAAATAATAGTGAATCATAATCCTGTGATGCAGCAAAATCAGCATCTCCTGAAAGCACCATGTGGGCCGCCTGGGCTTCACCCTCTGATGGCGCCTGCACTACCGGGACCCCCATATATCCCAGCAGTGTCTTTGCATCCTCGACCATGCTCCCTTTAAGGTGTGACGAAGCCTGGGCATGTACAAAGGCTTTCTCTTCCTCACCTTCGGCAATAGCATCCTGCCAGCGCTGCATGGCCTTATCCCGCGTCTTAGTCCTGGCTTCCAGTGTCCGTGCCTTGAAGCTGGGCGGCCTGCCGTCAAACACAAACACAGGTTTGATTCCCGCTTCTATCAAGTTAGTGGTCCGGTACAAAAAACCTGACAGGTGTGACGTTACCTCGCCCCTGGAATTCTTAAGAGGAGTACCGTCCCGCTGCCGGATGATGCTTAAAAACTGGTACAGGGTATTGTAGGCATCCACTGCCACTACCTTTCCTGCAAGGTCGCTTATCTCGGCCTCGTGCTTTTCGAAAATATCGCCCAGTTCCACACCCATGATCAATGCTTCCTACACACTACACATTAGCAAAATTGGTGGTTTCATCCCTCTCGTCACTGATGGCTTTATACAGGGTTTCCTTGCTAAGACGGTCCGGGTGGTAGTATCTCCCGCCGGTCTCATCAGATATCTCAAACGCAAGTTCTGACCCCTCACTGCTCATATCCACTACGAGTAAATGGATGCCTTCATTGACTATATACTTCATAACCATTGCCAGTTCCCTGCGGATATTGCCGCTAACTTCCAGCGGCACGTTTACCTTACCATCGGTTACCAGAACCATTATGGGGATAGTGGACGGGTCCTTTTTGATCTCATTATGCAGTGCATGTAATCCCATCAGCATACCAGACGCCAGCGGTGTAGTACCGCCAAAGGGGATTGTTTCAAGATACCGTTTTGCCCGTTCCACAGAAGAAGTAAAAGGTAATACCATCTCACCTTTTCGTCCACTGTATGTAACAAGCGATACCCTGTCCCTTCTCTGGTAGGCATCTTTCAGGAGCGCTACAATCACACTACGGGTGATATTGATCTTATCGATCTCATCCATACTGCCGCTGGTATCCATTACAATGTTAATCAAGGTAGCAATACGCCTGCGTCTGACCTTCTCCCTGTAATCACTCTTTTTAACTGTGATTCTCCCGCCCTGTGCATGCATGGCTGCTGCCCGGATGGTGGGAGCAATGGCAATATCTGTCACTTCTCCATCTGGCATTCGGGATTTTACATATCGTCCACGTTTGCCTTTGGTCAATACTTCAGCCCGCCTGCCGCTCTTCAGTTGACCGACTGCAAGTTTTTTCTTTCTTCCACTGGCAAAGTCACTGAGGATTTCCCTTACCACTTTTTCATCCGCTTTCTCAACAAGTTTCTTTTCGGGCGTTTTTTCTTCAGTTACAATCTCACGTTCTTTGTGGGTGGGGGCCAGGTGTACCGGTGCCTTA
This sequence comes from Candidatus Methanocomedens sp., assembly GCA_013374385.1. Classification (GTDB taxonomy): domain Archaea; phylum Halobacteriota; class Methanosarcinia; order Methanosarcinales; family Methanocomedenaceae; genus Methanocomedens_B. The sequence goes on from QBUR01000149.1 coordinate 2,120, forward strand.
AATACCGGAGTAAAGCTGATTGGTGCAGAATATGTAGGTGTAATAAGTTTGGGTGTGCGATGGTTCACTTTTTTTGGTGACACTGAATAGCCAGGGGCATTATCAATAGTTTTTATCTCATCCAATGCTTGTATTTTAGATAGCGTTCTCTGTCCAGACTCTCCAAAAAGGTCATAAGGGTCCAGCACAACATGCGACCTGTCTGCAATTATATACGCATGTACTACTTCACCTGGACGTATCTGGTCGCTATACTTAGCCAGTCGTTTTTTGATATTATTAGTATCGTCCTTATTGAACTCTCCAATCTCGGTCTTTGGAATCCTTATTGCCAGTAGGGGTTTGCCCATATGGAATACCTTAATACCGTAGTTTTTTTTCAGGTTATTCCGCATTCTACCGGCAATGCTATCGTTCATTTATCCACCAGGCGTTTCAACTGTTCGACGCTGAACTCCTCCTCTTCGAACGGCCGCTTCCTCATCCTGTGAGGCAGCACCATTTCGGCAGACTCCACAATGTCCTCATTGGTCACCCGGTCCCGTCCCTCAAAAGCCGCATTGGTACGTGCGGTCCGTTCTATCATGATATCTGCCCTGTGCCCGTCTACATTGAACTCCACACATATTTTAGCAATGGTCTGGAGGTTATCCCGGGTTGTAACCACATTGGCCAGCATCTGCTGTGCCTTAACAATACGGGCATGCAATCGGTCCTGTTCGGTCTGGAACTCTTTCCTGTAAGTGTCAGGTTCATCATTGAACCGGTTGCGCCCCTCGATGATCTCCACTCTCTGTTCAATGTCAGGTATACCCACCACTTCTACCTGAAGAGCTATCCTGTCAAGAAGCTGGGGTCTCAATTCCCCTTCTTCAGGGTTCATGCTTCCCACAATTATGAAACTTGCAGGATGGCTAACGCTTACCCCTTCACGCTCTACAGTATTTATACCCATAGCTGCGGCATCAAGCAAAGCATCAACCACGAAATCGTCCAGCAGGTTGATTTCATCCACATACAGGATGCTGCGATTTGCATCTGCAAGTATGCCGGGCTCATAGGCCCTGATGCCCTGGGTCACTGCCTTTTCAATGTCAAGACTACCTACTACCCGGTCTTCTGTTGCACCCACGGGCAGGTCGACGACTTTCATGGGACGTTTCTCGGTGGTAATGCTGCCTTCTTTTTGTCGTATCTGGCATTCCCAGCAGAATTTGTCCTCGTCATGGGGGTCGCAGCTATAGGTACAGCCGGATACAATTTCTATTTCGGGTAGTATCTCGGCCAATCCCCGGACGGCTGTGGATTTGGCTGTTCCTTTCTGGCCCCTGATAAGCACGCCGCCGATGGAAGGATTAATAGCGTTAAGTATGAGTGCCCGTTTCATTTTCTCCTGTCCCACGATGGCTGCAAAGGGGAATAGTACCCTATGAGTCTTAGTCTCTATCTTGGCTTTCAATATCTGCTTAGACTCGTCCAGTTCCTCAACAACCGGCACTTCTTGGATATTACCTTGAATTTTAATTTTGCCCATTTTCATCGCCTCATTAATAATAGAGTAGATATCTAAACAATACTGTGTACAGTAATGCTATTACTAAACAGAGCATAGAAATCATTAAGGACGTGAATACGATCTTCATTCGCCCACTCCTTTCTTTTCGTGACACTGCGTGTGTCTCGAAGATCGAGATCAACATTGTGATAAAGAAAAAAAACGCTGATATCATTAAGAACGTTCCTACAAACAGGACAAATCTTGCTTCAAAAGTCAATTGAGCACTTGGGTTTATCAGACTTAATAAAAATTCTTTTCCTTTTGCTTCATATGCCGTGGTAACCATCAATACCACATATAACACATTACCAACACCCATTAAAGCCGAAGTTATGGTAGTACT
>QBUR01000149.1:4030-7880 GCA_013374385.1 Candidatus Methanocomedens sp.
ACTTAATAATGTCACCAGTGTTCCTATGTCAGGAATGTCAAAATCCATCTTCCATTCTTTATCCATTCATTTCACCCGAGTTTATCAACATTGAATTCGTTTTAATAACGTATATTTATATCCACACATCCGTCTCTTTTTTAGACAAATATTTCATTGTATTTATTAGACAAATCAATAGAAAACGTTATGAATAAGTATTACCAATTAGTAACTAATGGGGCAATAACGGCATCGTATCCATCCCCTCCGATCCGTCAAGCCCCATCTACTCTTTACATCTTTATTTTACCTTACACTGGTGCCGTTTTCAACGTGTTTTTCAGGATGTAATAGTACTGCTCCATCTTCATCGGCAGCCATGATCATCCCATTGGACTCCACACCGAATAGTTTGGCAGGTTTCATGTTGGCCACCACCACCACCTGTCTGCCCACTATTTCCCCTGGTTCGTGTGTTTGGGCAATACCTGCCACTACCTGTCTTGGTTCCGGTTCATCGATATCGACTTGAAGTTTTAACAATTTATCCGAACCTTTTATATTTTCGGCAGAGACCACAGTACCAATTCGAATGTCCATGGTTTTGAAATCCTCAAATGATATTTCCTGAACCTGTGGCGGGGCGGAAGTAGTCTTTTCTTCTTTTGCCTTAGCTTCTGCAACCCTTTTGTTCATTATTTTTTCCATCTCCTCTATTTTTTTATCGTCAATCTTATTGAAAAGTATGGCAGGTTTTGGCAGCGCTCTACCTGATTCAAGTTCTACCAATGCCTCATCATAGGTCATCTTACTAACATCGCCTTCCAGTCCCAGTTGTTCCCATGCTTCTTTCATCTTTGTTGGTATCACTGGTTCACAAAGCAGTACCAGTGCCTTTGCAATCTGGAGGCAGTCCTTAACTACCCTCTTGCATGCATCAGTGTCTTGTTTTATCAGGTGCCATGGTTCGTTTGACTGGAAATGGGTGTTGCCATAAGCAGAAAGGCTCATTATTGTATCAATGGCCTTTTTGAACTCATATTCGTCCATGGCTTCCGTCACATTCTGGATAGTTTCGCGTATTTCAGCCAGGACGTCAGGGGAAACCTGTCCTTCGGGCACTCCTCCAAAGTTCTTATTGGCAAAATGTAGTGTACGGTGCAGGAAATTACCTAGTGAACCAACCAGTTCATTGTTCACTTTTTCCTTGAACACGGTCCATGAAAAATTCAATTCCTTGGTATGCGAGGTGTAACTGGCAAGGTAATACCTTAGCAGGTCAGGATGAAAACCGTGGTCAAGATAGTCATCATTCACCCATACCACATATCCCCTACTCTTGCTGAAGGTTTTGTCTTCAATCTTCACCATACCTGAAGCAATTACAGCCCAGGGGAGTGAATAACCTGCACCCTTTAACATGGCGGGCCAGAATATGCAGTGATGGTATGCTATGTCCAGGCCGATAAAGTGAATGATGCGGGAGTCGCCCTGCCATATCTGTTGCCAGTCCAATCCGGCATTGTTGCAATACTCTTCTGTGAACGAGATATAGCCGATAGGGGCATCTACCCAGACATATACTACCAGGTCGTCATGTCCGGGAAACCTCACCCCCCATTCAAGATTGCGGGTGATACACCAGTCTCTGAGTTCATTTTGTACCCAGTCCCTGGCATAGTTGCGGGCATTGGCAGTACCTCCCAAAGTATCCAGATGTTCCAGCAGGAAATCCTTGAATGATGACAACCTGAAAAAGTAGTGCTCTTGTTCCCGGTATTCTGCATTGCTGCCGCATACCTTGCATATAGGCTCCAGTATTTCTCCCGGTTCCAGGTGCCTGCCGCAACCCTGGTCGCATTCATCGCCTCTGGCTTGCGATTCACAGTAGGGGCAGATGCCTTCCACATACCTGTCAGGTAAGGACCGTTCGCAGTGAGGGCAGTAGGCAAGGTCTATTTTCTTTGGATATACATAGTTATTTTCAATGAGCTTGTTTACTATCTCATTGGTGCGATTATGGTTTACCGGGTCGTTTGTGCTGCCAAAAAAGTCGAACTTTATTCCCAGGTCTTTGAAAACTTCGTCAAAGTGATGGTGATATTGTTCTATGAATTGTTCAGGCGTTGAGCCCGCTTGCTCGGCACTGACCACTATGGGTGTGCCGTGGGTATCTGAACCGCAAACAAATGTTGCATCCTGGCCTTGTTTGTGTAGTGACCTGACAAATATGTCTGCAGGGATATATGTGCGCAGGTGTCCTATGTGGCACTTGCCGTTAGCATAAGGCAGTCCACACGTGACCAGCACAGGTTTTTCACTTGGGAAATTTGACATTGAATTGGTATCCTCCAGTATGTAATCGTATGATTAATAGTACAGTTAATGTGATATGATGCACAAGAATAGGTGTTAGCTGTAAAATATGTTTCCATGATTGCCGATGAAATACGATAAAGTAATGAGTCGATGAAGTGCTCAAAGGTAGACTGATGCTGACTAAACGAATAATACCATGTCTGGATGTGACCCTTGATGAGGCGGGAGGCTGCGTGGTCAAGGGCATTGAGTTTGAAGACTTGCGGCGTGCCGGTGACCCGGTTGAGCTTGCAAAGGAGTATAATCGGCAGGGTGCTGATGAACTGGTTTTCCTGGATATTACTGCATCCCATGAGGGCCGTAATACCATGATTGATGTAATTGAGCGCACGGCTGATGAGGTGTTCATCCCCCTGACTGTGGGCGGGGGCATCAACTCGATTCAGGATATCAAGACCATACTTCGCTCTGGTGCCGATAAAGTTTCCATAAACACATCAGCTGTAAAACGTCCGGCCCTGATAAGTGAATCTGCGAAAATTTTCGGCTCCCAGTGTATTTTGACTGCCATAGACTGCCGTCGTAATATGGATGTAAGGGATAACCAGGATAAGACCATCATAACGCTGGAGGACGGTACTCCTGCCTGGTATGAGGTAGTAATATACGGTGGGCGCACCCCGACTGGCATTGACGCAATCCTGTGGGCTAAGCAGGCAGAGGAGCTGGGTGCGGGTGAGATACTATTGACCAGCATGGACCGTGACGGTACCTATGACGGGTATGACATCCCAATCACGCGGGCCGTTTCAGATGCGGTGGATATACCGGTGATAGCTTCCGGGGGTGCTTCGGGGCCTGAGCATATGTACGATGCTTTTGTAGAGGGACATGCTGATGCGGCACTGGCGGCGAGTATTTTTCATTTTGGTGAATATACTGTCGAAGGTGTGAAAGAATATCTGGATGTAAGAGACCTGCCTGTCAGGTCGATACGTCAGGCAGGGGTATGAAATCATAGCATCAATTCGACAATATGTGTACTCAATTTCGTTAGTCACAATGGAGCCGTTTGCTTGTTTTGGCCAACAATTGACCACAAAAGATATAATAGGGTAATCACCTATAGAACACTTATAATCCATGTTATGACGGGATTACGAGGGTGATGAAACCATCGGCGGTAATTGTCGAACTATTGGTTTGCAATGATGCAGGTGGAAAATGACTCCGATAGGGCACTAATGGCGGTTCTATCAGTAACATACGATTATCACTCATATAATGAAGCTCGCATCTGCGGGCGATATATCCAAATAATGGAGGAAAAGAAATGAATAAGAAAATATCAGCAGTATTAATATCTGCGCTCATGGTGCTGACCATGTTCTCTGCCCTGGTTCCAACAGCCAGTGCGGCTGAAGTGGTGACATCACCTTATGAGTTTATCGGTGTAGCAGGTATACTCGATAGTAATGACTCCGCACCTATTTTAAATATGACTGTAACTTCAGCAGACAATCCAAGTATAATGTACTTTGACATAGAT
>QBUR01000148.1 GCA_013374385.1 Candidatus Methanocomedens sp.
AAAATCAAGGGCAAGAAAAGCATTGCGGAAATTAAAAGAAGCAAAAGATATACAGAAATCGATTGATACCAATAAAAAGCTGCCAATGAAGTTTCGTATCAATAATGTGCTCATTGATGTTTCTTATTCTTATCAAACGAAACTCGAAGAACTTAGTGAAGATGAAGCCCTCAAACTCGTTGAAAAGGTAATTATTAACGGTCGAGAAGGATTTTTCTGCATCAAATCAAGTGAGGATTTGACACTTCAACAGTCTTTACAAACCTATAGAAAGAAGGATTCGATCGAGAAGATTTTTAATTCGATGAAAAATGAGATTGAAATAAAACCAGTACGCGTATGGACAGACGATAGCATTTATGGAGCATTGATTATTGGGTTTTTAGCTCAATTATTCATTTCGTTGATACGATATGAAATCAAGGAATTGAAAACCACTTCGACAAAATTCATAAAAAACAGCCTGATGAATTTGACAGTTACCGTTCATTTCAGAATTAACAAGCCAAAAAAGTATATTTATGCTAATTTTGACTCGATAAATAGGCTGATTTTGATACAAAATCAAGGAATAACATAGAAAACTGTTAGTAAACAAGGTTAATTTTTTATAACTGTCAGATTGGTTTCCCCGCCAAAATAGTAGACATACTCGATGAGTTGGATTTTTTAACTGTCAAAGTAGGGTGATAATATTATAGAACACGGATTGCACGGATGACATGGATGTGCACAGATAAAAATAAATCCGTAAAATCCGTGTTCGATTTAAATCAAATTGGAGTGGCCTAAAAAGGCATCACTATTTGGAAAACGATGCAGATTTAGCCAATCAATCTCCTTAACCGATGACTGATGGAACTACCTAATCCCTGAATACCACATAAGCTACTTAATTTATATAGTTTTCAAATTATTCAATACACCACATATGACAGACAATTCCCAACCAGATCCCGTAGACGGCGGCCTTGAAGTAACAGTGGACATGCACATCCAGGATACCCATTTCATATACACCCAGACCACTGATGGTTCAAAGAAGACACTGGACTACGATTACAAACGGTGCAATGGCTGCGGGATATGTATCGAGATATGCCCGGTAAAGGCCATCGAGGCAGGCCCACTTTTGGAGATAGCCACAGGTATGGACGCACCACCCGTCATCATCGACCAGACAAAGTGCACCTTTTGTGGTATGTGTGCTTCCTTTTGTCCGGTCAGGGCCGTACGCATGGACATTGACGGTGAGGACATACTGGAGATCGAGGATTATCCCAGGCTGGACTCAAAAGTGATTATCAACGAGAAGTGCCTGCCGTGTTTATTGTGCGAGAAAGCATGTCCTGAGGATGCCATGAAACTTGAACTCACTTTTCCCACCAAGGAAGAAGTGGCACCTTTCAAGGAAGGGCAAGAGGGCGAGATATCTGTAGATATGGATAAATGTAACTTCTGCGGATTGTGCGCGCCTTTGTGTCCTGCTTTTGTGCTGGTTGAGCGGGAGCCTACACCTGATAATCCTGTACCTTTCCAGGACCTGCTTGTTGATTTGGATAAATGCGATTACTGTAAGATATGTGAGGATTTCTGTCCCGAACATGCTATCAAGGTCAAAGGAAAACTGGAGGCAGAGGTGCCCCAAATCTCTGGTACCCTGATAATTGATGACGTAAAGTGCACCCGGTGCGGCTGGTGCAGGGAAGTATGCCCTTACGAAGCTGTTGAGATAGTGAAACCCTTTGAAGGGGATATTGAACTTATAGAAAAGAACCTGGTAGAGTGCGACCCATTGGGCTGCCACGGTTGTTTTAATGTATGCCCGGCCCATGCCTGGTACGTTCCCTCTGATAAGAAGATAGATGTGGTAAAGGACTTATGTATTTATTGCGGGGCATGTGAGAAGGCATGTCATGTGCGTGCCATTGGTGTGGACCGGACCGCGGTGAAGCATACGCAGGTGAAGGACCTCCCCTGGTCTGGACAGTGGAACGATGCCATTGATACTATTCATACCGGGCAGCGTACCAGACCTGATACCGCGCGCAGGATAGAGATGGAAACAGGCGATATCCCACGCCCGGAGATGCATGAGATAGCCACCCGCAAGGGGCACAAACATCTGGACGAGATACAGTCCAGGCTGGCCGACCTGCTGCCCATGCTGGAGGATGCCAAAGTTAGGTTTGAATGGGAAAAGAACCATGGCGGTTCTGTGAGGATGAGGGTTAAGAAGCTGGGACATCCTGATGGGTGAGTGGGCAACATTATTCTACAAAACAGTATTATACTAAAAAGTAGAATAATAAAATATGAAATTCTATAACAGGAACAAAGAATTGCAGGCCATCAAAGACCTTGCTGACCTAAGTAAAAAACATGCCCACATGCTTGTGATATTCGGACGACGGCGTGTAGGGAAAACCCGGCTTGTTATGGAATCACTCGATTCAGTCTATTTCTTTGTAGGTAAAAAGACAAGTCCACTATTGCTCAGGGAATTTTCAGATATACTGAAGAACGAGCTCACTGGGTTTGTACCGGATTTCTCAAACTGGGATGATTTTGTCAGGTTCCTGTTCGCATATTCGCAGGAACATCCTATAAGTGTAGTATTCGATGAGTTCCAGAATTTCGAATATGTTGACCCCGCCATCTTTTCTATATTCCAGAAGTACTGGGACATGCATCACAACAACACTCCTATCCTGTTGGTTTTCGTGGGTTCTTACATAGGACTCATGAAGAAGATATTCATCAATGCAAAGGAGCCACTTTACGGCAGGGCGACTGCGCGGATCGATCTTAAACCTCTCTCATATAAATATACCAGGCAAATCTGCAAGGACATGGGATTTATGCAAGAAGATGACATTGTTATGCTGTATTCCACTTTCGGCGGTGTACCAAGATATTACCAGTTGATTGCGGACTACGGGCTTACCACATACGAAGACGTGATAAGGACACTTCTTTTGAGTGAGAACGCAGTTTTGAAAGATGAGGTAAGGCAAATACTGATAAGCGAGTTCGGGAACAATTACACCACATATTTTTCCGTGCTTGAGGCAATATCATCTGGCAAGGGTACCCTGAAGGAGATATCAGACATTACAGGCATCGAGATGAAGAGTCTGAGCCGCTACTTACACGACCTTGTGAACACATTTGAGATTGTTGAGCGAAGAGGTCCGGTTCTCAAAGGAACAAAAATGGGGAGATATGTCATAAAGGACCAGATGGTCCGGTTCTGGTTCAGGTTCATAAACCCGAATCTTTCGTTCATCGAATCCGGAAAGTATGACTTGGTATTCGAAAAGGTGAAAGCTTCATTACAGTCGTTCATAGGACCTGTATTTGAGGATATTGCAAGGGATATTGTGTTTGAGGACCTTCCTTTTCCTCCTGTCAAAATGGGAGCGTGGTGGAACCGCAGAGGTGATGAGGTGGATATTGCAGTTATAGGTGAGAAGCCGTACAGGATACTCCTGGGTGAAGTTAAATGGAACAGCCGGCCATTAGGGATTCAGGAGGTAAAGAAATTGCTTGACAAGTGCACAATTGTGGATTGGTATAATGATGTGCGTAAGGAGTATTTTGTTATGGTCTCAAAGGCGGGATTTACGGATGCTGCCAGGAGGTTTATGGATGAAGAAGGGGTTGTGGGATTGGATATGAATGAGTTGGTAGAAAGATTGAGTTGAAAAATCCGGGGCAGAGTAGTGGATTTAGGGACGTGAAATGCCTTACCTGTACCACCCCCTGGTGCATTACAAAATAGTTAAGCATTCTTCATCCAGTCATAGTGGCAGCATGAATGAAGTTGAAGGTTTCGACCTTGCCCGCACCGGAGTGACTGATAAACAGTACATTCTGGGCAGGCGTGATAAGGGCTCTCAGCAAGGTGTGCTCAAGGTGGGCAGGTATCTTGCCATTGACGGCTCGACTGGTTCTGATGTGTATATGGACTGCCTGGGACCCCACGCCGTGTTAATATGCGGCAAACGGGGGTACGGCAAATCATACACTATGGGCACGCTTGTTGAAGAACTGGCACTGCAGCAGCCTCCTGTATCAGATAATATTGCTTCAGTGATCATCGATAGTATGGGTATCTTCTGGACTCTTGGGTATGCTAATACAAAAGAAGAGCAAATGTTATCTGGCTGGAACCTTGAGCCGAAGGCACAAGATGTACAGGTGTTTGTTTCAGGAAATAACCTGGAGGTATATCGCATAGTGGGAATCAATGCCACCTCCCTGTCTATTCCTACCAGTGACCTGTCCGGTTCAGACTGGTGCTCCCTGTTTGACGTGAGTCCCGTCCATCCACTTGGCATACTGATTAGCAGGACCGTGCAGCAGTTGAAGGAAGATGTTGGCGCGTTCTCTATAGAAGATATACTGGACCGTATCCAAAACGATGTACATGCAGGCAGTGATACAAAACAGGCAGCATTTAACTACCTTAGCGCTGCCGTAAAATGGGGAATATTTGAAAAGGAAGGCTCAGATATCCATGATATCATCAGACCGGGCAGGACAGCAGTTATTGACATCAGCAGTTTGCCTGATACAGCAATCCGGTCAATGGTGGTGGGAATACTTGCCAGGCGTATCTACCAGGAGCGACTTCCAGCCCGCCGGCAATATGAGATTAACAGCATAACAGGTGAACAGGTGACCACCATGCCCATGGTCTGGATGTTCATTGACGAGGCACATCTGTTCATGCCGCGTGATGGGCACAGCCTGGCAGGGGATGTGCTGGTCAACGAATGGCTAAGGCAAGGCAGGCAGCCCGGACTCTCGCTGGTGCTGGCGACACAGCAGCCATCAGCACTGGACCCCATTGTGCTAAGCCAGAGTGACATAATTGTATGCCACCGCCTCACGTCGCAGGAGGATATCAGTGCTCTGGAGAAAGTGCGGCCAACATATATGAGACAGGGAATTGCAGATTCCATTCGCAAGATGGGGAAAGGTAAAGGTGTGGCGTTAATTGTGGATGATACTTCGGAAGCGTCCCATGTAGTGCAGATGCGGCCCAGGTTGAGCTGGCACGGCGGGGATGAACCGAGTTCACTGGGAACTAATAGTAGATAGATGTAATAAGATTATCAGTGGTTCTGGAAAGTCATCAACTTATGCAGTTGCTGTTCGCCCTTTGATCTCATATAAATAAGATTGGGGTTCAGTAACATTACCGGATGCATCCAGCATCTCAATCGACACAATCTTATTATCTTTGCCATAATCGATTATTAGCCCTTCACTAATCTCATCACTTTCTTTGATGGGCATTTCCCTAAGTATCATTGTCAGAATATCAGTATCAAGGTCGTAGATCACTTTCATTGGTCATCACCTTTTCACTTCATCATCGCTTTATTCAAGACTTTTTATTAGTTTTTGGACGATACGGAAAACCGCAGAGTACGCAGAGAAAAATTACAACCCTCTGCGCCCTCTGCGGTTAATTTTTTGCCATGACACATTGATCCAGAATAAATTAAAAAGTCTCCTTTATTCCGATGCCGCCCTGAATCTCTCCACCACAAAATCCCTGTCAAGCGAAACTAAAAAGTACCCCAGCCGCGGTCCGCTCTTGGTGCCGAGTATGGCCTGGTAGATGGTCTGGAACAGCTTTTTAGGGTTCATTTCCAGCTCCTTAGCCGTGTTATATATCCCGTCATGGATGGCCTGCCCCACCTCGTAGTCCGGCATCCTCTCGGCCAGCAGGCGCATTGCATGGCGCTGTTCCTCATTGAAATTGCGAACTTCAGGGGGAATCTGCTCATTAACCTTAAACTTCAACATCAGGGGTGCAAAGGATTCCAGCCATTTCTCGACATTATCAGCCCGTTGCTGAATTATTTCAGGTTCGGATACATCATACCCGCCCCGTTCCAGTACAGTGAGCAGGTAATCAAAACTGTGGTCTGCAATCTGCACCGCGGTGACCATATGCTTGAAAGGTATCTTTGTGGATGTTCCACCGGCCTGTGATAGCTGGTATGCCCTCATATCCAGTTTTTCATCCAGATTGTCGTATTCATCAATCAGGTTCAACAACGGCAGTCCGGGGTCGAATTCGATATGTTTTTCCGGCTTAGTCCTGATGATGAGGTACCGCAACACTTCAGGCGGCACAACATCCAGCATGTCGCTGATGGATACCGTCACGCCTGTGGATGATGACATAGCACCCTGGCCCTTGAGCATGATCCATTCATAGACAATGGGGTGGGGGGCAGGGTAATCGAAAATCTCACTGGATATGCGCTCACCAGTGGCATATGAGCCTCCGGCAGATGCATGGTCCTTACCGAAAGGTTCGATGGTAACACCAAGGATTGGCCACCGGGCAGGCCAGTCCACTCGCCAGGTCAGTTTTCCGCCACCCTGCATGGAAACGGTGCCTGTGGAACCGCATGAACATGAGTAGTCCACAGTTGCGGCATCAATGTCAAAACCGGTGACCCTGGTGGTTGTGAGCTTGCCGCATTCATTGCAGATTGGGTTGAACGGGTTCCATTCAGGGTCCAGGGTACGGCCTGCTACTTCTTCGATAATGTGTGCAATCTCATCCCTCTTCATCAAAGCGGTCTTGATCGCATCCATATAGACGCCCTGCTTGTAGAGTTCATCAGCCCTGCGGATTTCAGGATGTATATCAAGTTTTTTAAGTGAATTGAAGAATGGTTCCAGGAAGTGTTCGGCATAGCTGGAATGGCTGCCGCAAGGGCACGGTATCTCGGACAGGGGCCTGCCTACATGTTCTTCATAGCTGTCATCAAGGAAAGGATAGACCTTGCGCAGCGGGTCATAGGTATCTGCGATATAAATGAGGTTGACATCGGCTCCCGCATCCTTCAAGGTGCGGTAGACAGCGTCTGCTGTCAGCACTTCACGCATGTTGCCAATATGTATATTGCCTGAGGGGGTTATGCCTGAGGCTACGGTATGTTTACTGCCTTTCTTTAGTGCCTCGGTGGCCACCACATCTGCCCAGTGTATAGTCTCTGCCATGCTGTCTCACTTCGGAAGTGGTAGATGTATTGAGCAATATTAAATGTTTAGTATGATGAGCCCTAAATTGAATTGGGGGTACAGTCATGCTACTGGAAAACCTGAAGTCCCAACTTGTCAGTGCAAGGAGTATGGACATTAAAGACATCTCAAATAACATCAAGGAAGTGGGATTCAAGTGCATGAGGTGCGGTTGGTGCTGCTGTCCTGACCTTGATTTTAAGATTGGGATTATGGACATCCTCAGACCTTCCAATGCCATCTCTGTCCTGCCCCGGGATATCCGGGTCATACAAGATGCCACCGGTTATAATCTGTTAGATGTGGTGGAGCCCGATATCTATTCGTGCATTAAGGGAGAGAATACGCTGGCCATAGGTTGGATATTGAAGCGCAAGCCCAATGGTACGTGTATGTTCTTTGATGATAACAAGAACATGTGCGGTATCTATGAACACAGGCCCTTAATATGCACGTGCTTTCCGTTCTTTCTTGACGGCAGCGGGATGCTGGAGGTCATGCACTGTTACGGCACGCACCAGCAGATGGAAGGGATGGATGCCTTTGAGTCCGGGCAAAAGCTGGTACGGTACCTTACCAGTAAGATTGAACACTACATTGCGATCTGTGAAGGGCTGGGAGCTGAACTTAATCTGGATAAGCTATGTCAGGTCAGGTTAGAGCATGGACTTGTGCTCTTGGTGTTTGACGGCGAGAATGAATTTACAGTAAAATATTCAGATGGCGCAGGCTTCCATCTGATTCAGGATTATTGAATATACTGAATCTTTATATGATAA
>QBUR01000147.1 GCA_013374385.1 Candidatus Methanocomedens sp.
AACAACATATATAGTACTTACTTTAAAATATATTGAAGATGAGTTCAAGTAACAATCAAACTATTATTTTTTCCACCGAAGATGGAATGGTGGCACTGGACAGTCCGGTTAAACTTAAAATACTCGAATTTATCGGAAGTCAGTCCCGGTCCTTTGACGAGATAGTGTGTGACTGCCTGAAGGCTAAATCCACAATTTCTGTACATCTGAAAGACCTGATTGAACAAAACTTGATTCAAGAACACAAGGATGGCAATGATAAGAGGAAGAAGATATTTTCCCTGAACACCCAGTTTATCGCTTACTCCCAGACACCAATCCAGAATAGTTATGACCTGATACTTGACAAGTTGATAACATCTGTGGACAACGAACTGGAATTTTTTAAAACTATGTGCCACACAGTCAGGTACGGACTGGAAGCATACGGCATGAACCCAAAGCCAGTCATGAAAATGATCGGTAATGATATAGGGAAAAAACTATCAAACCTGTTCGTCTCAAACTCTGTGGATGACTTGCTACGGGAAATAGCTCATTTCTGGAAGTCACATAACCTCGGTATTATGGAAATATCTGGACATGATCCATTGACCTTATTTGTGCATGAATGCTTTGACTGCTCGGATATGCCTGATGTGGGCCGAAACCTATGTACACTTAGTGAAGGACTGCTGGAAGGTATTTTTGATGGCAGCCTGAACCTTAATATTCAGGTGGAAGAGGTAGAATGTTTTGGTACCGGTTATGACCACTGTAAATTTAACATAAATATACTTGATTGAAAAACAGTTTCAGACATATCGCAGCCCGTTGTATTCCTTCAATTCAGTCCAGTGCTCACTGATAAGCGACTGTAGCCTATCCACACCATCCTGCGGCAGTGCCCGGTAGCGTCCCTGTAATTTTAAGAATTCATCAATTGGTTTGAGTTCACTAAAATCCTTGTTCAGGGTCAGCACCCCGTTTTCTATTTCATACAATGGCCACATACCACAACGAACGGCAAGTTTGGAGATCCTGACCGTTAGTCTGGGGTCATAATTCCACCCCGCAGTACATGCTCCGAGCAGTTCAATATATGAAAATCCATCCCTCTCTTTGGCCCGGTTCAATTTATTCAGGAAATCTACTGGATAGGCCAGGGATGCTGTGGCCGCATATACTCTGTGGGCACCCATGATCTTTAACATGTTCTTGTTAACAACAGTAGTACCGATGGGATTATCCTTGCCTCTGGGCGTGGTCTTAGTCTCGCTGCCATAAGGCGTTGCCGTTGACCACTGGAAACCCGTGTTGCCAAATGATTGGTTGTTGTAGCAGATGTAAATGATGCGCTCGTTCTTTGCTGCCGCTCCGGACAGTGAGGCAATACCAATGTCATAGGTAGCACCATCCCCGGCATAGCACACCACGTTCATATCCCTGTTTCCCAGCATATCCAGGCCGTGCCTGGCCCCGGCAGCAGTTGATGACGCATTCTCAATTGCGTTGTGTATCCAGCTGGCCTTTAGTGGTGTGTTGGGATACAGGGGCAGCAGGGTCATGCAACCCGAGGCATTGATGATAATGGTTTCAGGCCCAAGTACTTTAAGTGCCAGTTTCAGCCCCATGGATGGGCCGCATCCTGCACAAGCCGATGAGCCGCCTGTGAAATAATCTTGTTCCGGCAGGTCCCTGATACTTTTGAACTCCTGCATTACAATCCCTCCATATCGTTCACATCCATATCGTTCACATCCACATCGTTCCATTCCACTCTGGGTCGCCCTGTTTCAAGGTCATCCATGAGTTTTCGAGTAATCTCCTTGACCTTATGTTCGGTCTGTGGATTTCCCCCCAGCCCCACCACAAAACTGGATACCAGGGGCCGCCTGTCCAGATTGTATAGCGTTTCAACTATTTCGGGGAACATGATACCGCCCCTGCCTGGTGCTAAATTACGGTCTATCACTGCCACAGCTTTTGCATTTTTCAATGCCTCAGCAATGGCTTTGGCAGGCCATGGCCGTATAACCCTGAGCCTGAGCAGTCCTACCTTAATGCCTTCTTCATCCCGCATCTCCATTATAGCAGCTTTAGCAGTGGTACTCATTGAACCCTGGGTGACAAGTACCAGTTCGGCATCATCAAGCATGAACTCATCCACCAGATGGTACCTCCTGCCAAATATCCTGTCAAAATCATCCATGACCTCTTCCATTACTTCAAGGGCATTACGGGCTGCTACATGGTTCTGAGCCCGAAAAATTGTATATTCATCAAGTACCGGTGGACCCACAGTAACAGGCCTGTCCTTTGCAATAGTATGTTTTGGAGTGTATTTTGGCAGGAATTCCTTCACCATTTCAGGGGAAGGGATGGTGATAGGTTCATCAGTGAATGAAAGCACATACCCGTCCATATTGACCATGACCGGCAGCAGTACTCGCGAGTCTTCAGCTATGCGGTATGCCTGCAGTACCAGATCCAACACTTCCTGGTTGTTCTCTGCATGAAACATAAGCCATCCGCTATCCCTCTGGTCAAGGAAATCGTTGTGGTCCGACCACAGGGTCACGGGCGCGGACAGTCCTCTGGATATGGTTGCCATCACTATGGGCAGGCGCATCCCGGCTGCAATGTACAATACTTCGTGCATTAACAGCAGCCCCTGGGATGAGGTGGCGGTGAACACCCGCGCACCTACGGCAGCCGCACCCACAGCTGCACTCATGACCGAATGCTCAGATTCCATCCTGTCAAAATATGTGCCAGGCAGCTCCCCGTCCGAGATCCACCGGGCCAGGGTTTCGATACACTCGGTCTGTGGTGTGATAGGGAATGTAGGAATGTAATTTGGCTGGACCAATCTTGCGCCCCATGCTGCAGCTTCGTTGCCGGTAACCAGTGTCTGTTTCATGTTGCCTCCTTCTCTTCAGTCATGGCATCAGTTGGGCATTCTTCCACACAAATCATGCAGCCCTTGCATGAGGTCAGGTTGATAGTGGGACCGTCCGGGGTCCAGTTGATGGCAGCGTCAGGGCAGTAAGTGTAACAAATCTTGCATTTAGTGCATTTCTCACTGTGATGCACAGGTCGGACCAATCTCCATGAGCCCCTGTTGATTTTTTCTGCACTGCCCGGCTCTTTAATAATAGGAATGCCCTCAATCCCTTTATACGGCAACTCTTCCTCCCTCATTTTGCCACCTCATAGCATTTTTTAACTGCGGTCTTGTTGGCTTCTATCATCTTTTTGGGATAATTGAAAAGCTCTTCTTCTATGGCCCAGTCCAGGGCATCAATTGAAATAATATTCGTGAACTTTGCCAGTGCCCCCAGCATGGTAGTATTGAATATCGGTTTGCCGATGGTGTCAAGGGCAATGCTTGTGGCATCCACGTGCTTTACTGTTGCAGGTGTGTCAACGGCAAGCTCATGTTCCGAGTTCACCAGCAGTAAGCCGTTCTCAGCCAACCCATCAGCCACATTGACTAGGTCCAGTAGCGTCTTATCCAGTACCAGCACTACATCCGGGTCGTCCACATATCCTCGCTCCAGTATGGGGGTATCGCCTATCCTGACAAAACTCATTACAGGTGCTCCTCGCCGTTCTGCACCGTACAGGGCAAAATCCTGGACTTGCTTTCCCATTTTGAAAGCAGCCTGGCCTATCATTTTGGCAGCCTTTTTTGCTCCCTGCCCTCCCCTGCCATGTATGCGAATTTTATACATCTTTAAAGCAAAGGTAATTGTTACATCATAAAATTACCGATGATGAATAATAACGCAAAAATTGGTACCATACTTGAATGATGAACAAGGTTATTGAATACGGATAATAATCAAAGTTACTGAGAAAGATTAATGGAAAATATTACTGAACAAGAGTGTTAAACAAAGGAACAAAAATGTAGTAAAAAAAGAAATTGAACGTACCCTGCAGGGTACGTTTTATGTTATATTTGTTTTTACATCATTGGTGGCATTCCACCCATACCAGGTGGCATACCGCCGCCGCCGCCCATCATCTCAGGTGGCATATCGCCTGGACCGCCGCCTACGGATGCAATGACGTCATCGATCCTCAGAATCATGACTGCGGATTCGGTAGCGCTGTTAATTGCCTGGGTCTTTACTCTAAGGGGTTCAACAACACCGTTGGCCAGCATATCGATCACAGTGCCTGTATAGACATCAAGACCAGCGTTCTTATTGCCCTTTTCATGCTGTGACCTCAGTTCCACCAACATATCAATGGGGTCCAGTCCTGCATTCTCAGCAAGGGTCCTTGGGATTACTTCTAGTGCGTCAGCGAACTTGCTCACTGCCAGTTGTTCCCTTCCCTTCAATGTAGCTGCATATTCCCTGAGCCTCAATGAAAGTTCTATCTCAGGACTACCGCCACCAGCCACCATCTTTCCGTCCTCAATGGTAACACCGACTACGCGCAGTGCATCTTCCATGGCACGTTCAACACTATCAACCACATGCTCGGTACCGCCGCGAATAATGATGCTTACCGCTTTCGGGTTCTTGCAGCCTGTAATATAGATCATGTTGTCTCCGCCGATCTTCTTCTCTTCAGCTAAGGCAGCATGTCCCAGGTCTGACTCTGAAATCTCATCCACATTGGTGACTACACTTGCACCGGATGCGCGGGATAATTTTTCCATGTCGCTTTTTTTGACACGCCTTACTGCCATAATACCGGCCTTTGCCAGATAATGCTGCGCCATATCGTCAATGCCCTTCTGGCACACTACAACATTAGCACCGCTATTGATTATCTTGTCAACCATTTCCTTTAGCATCTTTTCTTCCTGGTCCAGGAACTGCTGCAACTGGTCAGGAGATGTAATACTAATCTCGGCATCAACTTCAGTCTTCTTGAACTCTACAGGTTCACTTATTAATGCTATCTTAGCGTCTTTTACCTGTTTTGGCATGTTGGGATGGACACGTTCTTTGTCAATGACCATACCCTCAATGAGTTCAGATTCTTCTACGCTGGCACCGACCTTTTTCTCCATTTTGATATTGTCGATGTCCACCACTTTCTTGCCGCCCTCTTCTTCAACAACAGATCTAACAGCTCTTACTATCAGTCTTGAAAGTTTGTCCTTTGAGTTTTCGGCACCTTTGCCTGTAATTGCAGTGTTCGAGATCTTCAGCAATGTTTCATCGTCGTTCTCATCAACATTTATCACGATTGTCTTGAGTATCTCTGCTGTCTTATCTGCAGCCATCCTGTAACCGCTGGCAATGATGGTGGGATGCACATCCTGGTCCAGCAAATCTTCGGATACTTTCAACAACTCTCCTGCCAGTACTGCTGCGGTTGTGGTACCGTCGCCCACTTCGTCATCCTGGGTCTTGGCCACTTCAACAACCATCTTGGCTGCGGGATGCTCGATATCCATTTCCCTGAGGATAGTAACACCATCATTGGTAATTACTACATCTCCCAGGCTGTCTACAAGCATCTTGTCCATTCCTTTCGGTCCCAGTGTAGTTCTCACGGCATTAGCTACTGCTTTAGCTGCCATGATATTGTTATTCTGGGCTTCTCTGCCCTTTGAACGTTCTGTTCCTTCACGCAATATGAATATTGGCTGTCCACCTAATTGTCCTGCCATAAAATTGATAGCCTCCTATTAAATTTCGGTGCTATTGAGTGTTTGTGGTTCTATATATGTCTTTTGTTCGGAATAAGCAACAACCTGAACGGTACATCGAAATAAATATATTTTAACGCAATAAAAGATGGCTCTTCCTGCGTTTCAAGTTGTTAGTTCGAGATTGTCGGAAAAGTACCTGAAAAGCGCTTAAATTGAAACTTTCAGAAATATTGTTAAAACTAAATCACTATGCTGCGCCCGGTCAAGTTTAGACAGTAAAGCTTAAATATTCGAAAATTAGGATTTTCCGACAATCTCTTTCTATGAACTTCATAGTTTCCCAACTTTATTGTAGTTAACAGTAAATCCGTAATATTTTTCAAAGCTTGTAGTAACATTGGATATAGTACCTTATAAACCTAATCATATTGGAGGCATTTAAGTTAATTAACTACATTATCCAGTCACAGGTGAAGTGATAATGGCAATACATCCGATTGAATTCCGCTACGGTACTGATGAGATGAAGCAGGTATGGAGTGAAGAGTCTAAACTGAGGAAATTACTCCAGGCAGAGGCTGCCCTGGCAAAGGCCGAAGCAGATGTGGGTATGATTCCAGAAGATGCGGCCTGGGAGATAGCTGAGGCGGCAGATAGTGTAAAACTGGAAAGAGTAAACGAGATTGAAGATGAGATTAATCATGATATGATGGCTGTGGTACTGGCGTTGTCAGAGCAATGCAAAGATGAGGGGAAATGGGTACATTTCGGTGCTACTTCCAATGATATGCTTGATACCCAGCTTGCACTACAGATAAAGGACAGCATTGACCTGCTTCGCAGCAAGACAATAGCGGTACGTGATGCTCTGGTCAACCGGGCAGATGAACACAAACGTACGGTTTGTGTGGGCAGGACGCACGGCCAGATAGGCGTGCCAACCACTTACGGCCTGCGCTTTGCGGTGTGGGCCAGCGAGATGGACAGGCACCTGGAGCGACTGGATCAGCTTACACCCAGGGCCACTGTTGGCCAGATGACCGGAGCGGTAGGTACCCAGGCGGCTTTCGGACAGGACGGTATTGAGATTCAGCGGCGTACAATGGAATATCTTGGTATGGGCAGTGTGGAGGTATCCACCCAGATTATCCAGCGTGACCGGCATGCTGAGTTCGTGATGTGGATGGCCAATACTGTTACCACGCTGGATAAGATATGCGTGGAACTGCGAACCCTGCAGCGCAGCGAGATTGCCGAGGTGGAAGAGAGTTTTGGCAAGAAACAGGTGGGTTCGTCCACCATGCCCCACAAGCGCAATCCAATCAAGAGCGAGCAGGTGTGTGGACTGGCAAGGATAGTCAGGGCTATGGTTGAGCCTGAACTGCTGAACAATACCTTATGGGATGAGCGGGATTTGACCAACAGTTCCAGCGAGCGGGTTATCTTCCCTGAAACCTGCGTGCTCACTGACCATATCCTGAAATTGGCTGAGGGTATCATTACTAATTTGAGATTCTATCCCGAGAATATCAAGCGTAACCTGGACCTTATGAAAGGTTTGAACATGGGTGAGGCAGTGATGATAGAGCTGGCCAAGCGGGGTGTGGGCAGGCAGGAGGCTCATGAGATTGTGAGGTGCAGTGCCATGGAGGCCCATGAGTCGGGGAAACATATGACGGATGTGCTGGTGTCACGGCCTGAGGTTACTGAATATATCAGTGCTGACGAGATTGAGAATATTATGGACCCTGAGGGGTATATCGGAACTGCGGTGGAGCAGGTTGAGGCTGTGGTAGGGCGGTTGAGAAAAAAGCATTAATATGAAACAATTTAGATTGCAATACTGTTGATATTGTCTTTTGTGGCGCTTGTGATAATTGGGCGAATAAAGTTACGAGTTTTCACAATTCGAACAATATCTTTTCGAACTCTACTGCTGTGGTCGGGGCAAGCCAGAAACCATCTTCAAGCATTTGCTGAAATATCGCAAGTGACTCATTTTTTTCGAGCAATCCAAGTTTTACTGATTTCAACAAAACAAACAGGACACCTTTTGTTTTAACGCCAAGAAAATCTGCGATTGTTGATGCCTCTTCATCATTTATGAGTAATAAAGAACAGGTCTTCAAAGCCAATGTTATGGCTTCTCTTTCCCCGCTGCCGAGTTTGCAGTTAAAGACTTTTTCAATTTCATCAATTTTTTCCGATACACCG
>QBUR01000146.1 GCA_013374385.1 Candidatus Methanocomedens sp.
CGGATATTTCAGAGATTGTTTTTAGATTTTCCTTATATTTTGTTTCAGTCTCTATTTTAAATAGGACCCTGATAAAATCCCTGTAATCCGAAATAAATCTCCCTCTTAGGTTAATGTAGAAGACTACGTATTCCTCTGGCAGCTGATCGATCAGGTGGCTGATCATCGTGGTCTTTCCGCTGTTTATCGGTCCGTAAATAAAAGTGATTAGGGACGGCTCTACCTCCAGTATCTTCATGACCTCGTTGAGTTCTCTTTCTCTGTTGTGGAATGGAATTCTTTTCATATTCTTTTCCTCACATATACTGCCAGTAATCCAGTGATTGCAACCACTGCCTCTAATCCAGTTTTATCCCCTCTGTTTTATCTACTTTAATATTGATATAAATTGTCTTAGCCTTTCCTGGCGGATAGAGAAAGTTCCGTATACAGTACCTGCCACCCCTGCTTGACCAAATCCTTCTCCATACACATGGATTCCTGATGGAACATTTATCCTTGCATCTACATTAAATGTCACAGTATTCAGTGATCCCGCACAACAGCACCGGCCGCTTCATATCCTGCCCTGACCGAACCGTTCATGCTGCGCTCAGGATAATTGGCCTCAGAGAACATCCCAGCAAGGTACAGCCCATCGATGTTAGTCTTATACGGCAGTATCCTCTCGGCATACCCGGTCTCATACACCGGAGCAGTCTGGGCATCCCTGCCCAGTTCCCACCAATGCACGTCTGAGCGGTCAAACTTAGGGTACATGCGCTCAAGGCCCTCCAGGAACATCTTCATCACTTCATCCTTGCTCTGTGCATACAGTGGGTCCTCACGGTCCTGGAAGTATGAAGCAATATAGAGCAGGTGCTCCCCTCCATAATCAGATGTAGGCATGAAATTTGTATGCTCGATCAACGCTCCGAACGGCACATCAGCCTTAATGTTCAGCCAATAAGTACCATCCGTCATCAAGGGTTTTGACATACCCAGCAGGGCACAGCACGTACCCTGATAATGGATGGCTGTGAGGTCACAATCAAGAGCATCCGGTGCGACCATGGATGCCAGTGTCATTGGAGGCACAGTTGATATTACCGTATCACACGACAAACTACCCGCATTTAGCCTTACACCTGAAATCCGTCCCCCATCCTGCAATATCTGCTCAGCACCATTGCCAGTAATTATACGGCCGCCCTTTTGTTGTATTGATTCAGTCAGTGCGGTTACCAGAAGCTGGAATCCATCCCTGATATATCCTAATCTCTCCCCTTCAGCGCCCCGGTTCGAGCGTATCTTGACCCTGCCAACCAGCCAGGCTGCACTGACCACGGCGGCGCTGGACCCGAACTTGCTGTTCAACAGCGGCTGGAAGAAATTGTTAAAAACACCCCTTCCTGCTGTCTTTAATATCCATTCACCAGCAGTGATGTTATCGTATGAACTGATATCCTTGACAAGTTTGGTCCGCAGCACCAGCATCCCCAGCCTGAATATATCCAGTAATGACATGGGCGGGAACTTCAGTATCTCCATTGGCGTGTTCATTGGATATGCCTTGCCGCCCCAAAAATATCCTGTAGTACCTTTGACCCACTGCACCCGGCCTGACAGCCCCAGTTCAGCAATCAATTCCTTCAATTCGGTATCGCTGGAAAAGAAATGATGGTAATATTTCTCTATATGATAATCAGCCACATGGTAACTCTGTGCCATCCCGCCCGGTTCATCGTCTTTTTCTACCACAGTTACATCATGTTCATCTGAAAGCCGGTAAGCTGCTGCAAGTCCAGCCAGTCCGCCGCCGATTATGACAATCTTACTCATAGTTTCAAATCCCCTTCATCTTATTATCTATAGAACACCACCACACCGTATTCACTTTGCGGTCTGTTCATCCACCGGTACATTACGAATTTGTAATTAATATCCTTTGTTGAGTACCAGTACCATGCCATCTTGGCACTGTCAAGCCGGTGGTATTTATCGCTGACCACCTGTTCCACATAATCTGCATCTTCATCATGGACAATTATGATGGGCGCATCCAGTACTGGGTCATTTTCCAGGTCTATTCTCCACTTTACATTTTTGTAGTGACGTATCTGCCACAATAACTGGGTCTCCATTTCCACATCTGTGACCTGTATCTCAGTGTAATAACCTTTATGCAGCTCTGCAGTCTCATGCAGGGTTGTAAGAAATTCCTGGTATTTCTGAGGCGGTTGGCTGGCCTGGATCAGAGGTTCGGACGGGTCTGAATAATTCTTGTAGTTCAGGTTATAACTGGTATACAGGAAAAAGGATGAACTGAATATCAGTATTACCATGAAGATAGCTTCAGCCCATCTGGGCCGTTGTTTCAGGGCAGGGATAATTTCACCCAGGTATGCGCCAGCGATCAATATTGCCGGCAGCAATGGATGCAATATCAACCATGGTACTTTCTCACCAATATATGCATAGGCAGCAAGGTTTACAGCCAGAAAGTAGACGAGAAAAGCCATCATGGGATTGTCCCTGTTTTTAATGAACCGTACTGTATATTCTATACTCCCCAACAAGGCAAACAGGGCTATGGGAAGCTCATACAGGAACAGTAAGGGAAAATAATAGTATGGCGGGCCTCCGATGCGTTCAATCTCATGCATCTCATACCAGTGGGAGAAAGCACTGAATGTGGCACCCTTTGCGGCTTCCAAGTCTTTGAAGAAATAGGAGTAGAGCACTACGTAAATAGCAAGGAACACTACTACGAACAGACCCGCATCCATTATAAAGTTGAAAAGGTTCTTCTCGATAAATGCAACTGGATCGTGCCGCAGATGTCGGGTGCGGTAGCCCAGCCATAGCCTGTACAATATATACATTCCTACCGGAAATCCCAGCAGTGCAAGTGTAACGTATGCATTCTCTTTGGCAGTAACCGAAAATGCCAGTGCGGCAGAGCCCAGTGCTACATATATGAGCCTGTTGGAATTATTCCTTTGCTCAAGATATTTTGCCGCACATAACATGGCTGTGAATGTGAAGAAGGTGATGAATATGTCATTGCGGAAGAACCGGGAATAGTACAAAAAAGATGGTGAAAAAGCAAAGAATGCTGCTGTGATGAGCCAGCCCGGGCGGCCCAGGTAATGCCTGAAGGGATATACCAGCAGCACCATACCCACTCCAGTCAGGGCAGGGACCAGCCTGGCTGCGAATTCAGTATCTCCTATTATGTTGAAAACAGCCACTGTAAGGTAATACAGGAACGGACCGTGAAATACCGGGTCATAAGCGTAATTGCCGTTGGTGAATAATTTGTAGGCAAAAGAGCCAACAGCAGCTTCGTCGTGGTGGAAAGGGCGAACATCAAGCTGGTACAGGCGGAGAACTGTGGCTGCAATTATTATTGCAAGGAAGATGATGAGGTCCGGCTTGTTAAAAAATGGTCTTTTGCTTGTTGTTTCTGCCTCAATCATGTAGTCCATGATTTTGTTGGATGGTATTTAAGCATATTCAATAAATGATTCCTGGTTCTACACTGCTATATGCAACTATTCCATGCACCTGCCCCGGTCCGGTCCAAGTTCGATAGTAAAAGATTGAAGTTACTGATGTTATCAGGAATAGTGGCGTCTTCCCCCATTTATTTCGTATACGATGAAATTAAAATGACAATCTTTATCAGCCATTATGTTTATTCGAACATAACCATGACAATAACAATAACTAATCATGTCTTACCAATCCTTATAATATCCTTACTGCTTGCAGCCATATTCTCAGTAACCGGATGCATTGACAACGAAACCGACGAAGACGCAATACTCAAGATTTTCCATGCCGGCAGTCTTAGCGTACCCATGGCAGAACTGGAAGAAAAGTTCGAAACGCTTCACCCGAATGTGGATGTGCAGCGCGAACCAGCAGGCAGCAGGGCGTGCATTAAAAAGATAACAGAGCTCGACAAACAGTCTGATATTCTGGCATCAGCCGATTATACCCTCATTCCCACAATGATGATGCCGGAATATACAGACTGGTACCTTGCATTTGCGAAGAACCAGATAGTCATAGCCTATACCGATGACAGCAAATACAGCAGCGAAGTAGATCAGGACAACTGGTTTGAGATACTCCGCAGACCTGATGTGACATTTGGTTTTTCAAATCCAAATGATGACCCCTGCGGCTACCGCTCAGTAATGGTGACGCAGCTATCTGAAGCCCACTATAATGATGAGAGTATCTTTGACGACCTTATGGGAGACAATACTGCAATAGAGATGACACTTGACAATGGAACATATACAGCAGTAATGCCGGACTCTGAATATATTGAGCCTAACACAAAAAAGATAATGATGAGAAGTATGGAGGTTGAACTTTCATCTGCACTTGAGACAGGCGAGATCGATTATTTCTATATTTACAGAAGTGTTGCAGTACAGCATGGATTCAATTTTGTGGAACTCCCTCCGCAGATAGACCTGAGCTCAGTTGATTATGCTGATGAATATAATACTGTCAGGGTCAAGACCGCAAACGGTAATATAGTCATAGGCACGCCAATCGTCTACGGAATCACCATTCCAGACAATGCAATGCAGCCAGAGCTCGGAGTCGAGTTCATAAAACTACTGCTTAGCACTGAGGGACAGAATGTATTCATAGACAATGGACAGCCACCTATCGTACCGGCTGTAACGAATGATGCAGAAAAAGTACCTGCCGAACTGAGAGCATTACTATAAATAAAACGACTCTACCAGGGGAGTGGGGGCTAAATTTCCCTGGCAGGGTTAAATTTAATACAATTAGAATTTGATAACACCATCGAATGTTAAGGAAAAAGCAGGCCAGATATATGCTTACAAGCCGAAAAGCACCTGAGCCACTAATGCTCGTATTTCTTTTCCTGGCTTTGGTGCTGCTGTTATTTGTAGTTGTAACACTTGCCAATATGGTGATTGAGCAAGTTGTTACTGACCTGCCGGCACTTATCAATGCGGCTTGCGAAAAGTCTGTCATAAAGTCCATATCACTATCCATGTATGCCGGGCTCGTTGCAACTTTTATATCCCTGATACTAGGGATACCTGCGGCATATATCCTTGCACGTAAGGATTTTTTTGGAAAAGGTTTTGTTGAAAGCGTACTGGATATACCTGTTGTTGTCCCGCATACGGTGGCTGGTATAGCACTTCTCACCATCTTTGGTGCAAATGGCTTGCTTGGCGCTCCGCTTGAATCGTATATCCAGTTCAGGGACGCATTTGCCGGTATCGTCATTGCCATGCTCTTTGTATCTGCGCCTTTCCTTACCAACTCGGTACGTGAGGGGTTCCAGAATATCGACCCCAGACTTGAGAACACAGCCCGTTCGCTTGGTGCTCCTATGTGGAAAGCCTTTTTATTTGTCACACTGCCGCTTGCTGCACGTCACATCATGGCAGGTTCGATCATGTGCTGGGCTCGGGCGATAAGTGAGTTCGGTGCTGTCGTGATAATTGCATATTATCCGATGATAGGCCCGACACTTGTGTATGACAGGTACCTGTCGTACGGCCTGTCAGCATCAAGACCAATTGCGGTTCTGCTGATACTGATTACTCTTACAATATTCATAGCGGTAAGGCTTCTATCCGCGGGCTGGCGTCGGTATGATAAGGATTAAGGGTCTGCACCGGGACTGGAAAGAATTTGCGCTTAAAGGAATAGACCTTGAAGTGCAGGATGGTGAATATTTCGTAATACTTGGTCCCACAGGTGCCGGAAAGACACTCCTGCTCGAACTTATCGCAGGATTTCATGCACCTGATTGCGGTGAGATATTTATTAATGAGAAAAACGTCACAGGACTGCCACCTGAGAAGCGCAATATTGGTTTTGTATACCAGGACTATTCCCTTTTTCCGCACCTAAATGTCAGGAAGAATATCGAGTTCGGACTGCGCATGAGGGGTATCAGGAACCGCAGCAAGGTGGAGAAGATGGCTGAGAATCTCAACATCTCACACCTTCTGCATAGATATCCGCTGACACTTTCAGGGGGTGAACAGCAGCGGGTTGCACTTGCGCGTGTGCTTCTCATTGAGCCGGATGTGCTGCTGCTGGATGAGCCGCTGAGTGCCCTTGACCCCGGAACCCAGGATACGACCAGGCGATTGCTTAAAAAAATACACAATATGTCTGACCTGATGGTAATCCATGTTACGCATAACCAGACTGAAGCACAGATACTGGCAGACCGCATCGCTGTTATGATGGACGGTAAAATCGTACAGGTTGCAGCAGCAAATGAGGTGTTTGACAGACCGCTTAATGACCGGATCGCCCATTTTATGGGGGTTGAAAATGTGCTGAAAGGAACAGTCACTTCCAACAATGAAGGACTTACCAGTATTGCTCTGGACAGTTGTGAAATAGAGGCTGTGTCAGGGTGTGCGGTTGGTGAAAAAGTCCATGCGTGCCTGCGACCTGAGAATGTGACAATTAGTGTAGTGCCTGTTAAAAGCAGTGCCAGGAATGCGTTTGAAGGGAATGTGATCGAAATTGAGCCAATGGGTGCGCTTTTGAGGGTAAAGGTGGATTGCGGCTTTGTGATAAATTCGTTCATAACAAAACAATCGGCACTGGAGTTGGGACTTGGGCTGGGTAAGCATGTGACCGTATCATTTAAAGCCACTGCTGTTCATGTAGTTTAAGCTGCGATAAATGATGTGAGGAACAATGATACCCAGGACAAAGCTGTGGCTGACCGAAGATGGAAAAACATTGATGGGCGAAGGGAAGGCTGCACTTTTATACGCCATTGATGAAGAAGGTTCGTTGAACAAAGCATGTCTGAAGGTCAATATTTCATATAAACATGCATGGCTTATGTTGAAGAGTATTGAGAAAAATTCCGGGAAGGAGATTGTTACAAGTATTCGCGGCGGAAAGGACCAGGGTACGTTTTTAACTGATTATGCAAGGGAGATTCTTAAGGAGTACGAATCGCAGAAGAACATTATCAGTGAAACTTTAGATGATGAGACGTTCTGGGAAGGGGTGGGACTGAAGATCACGGCTCGCAACCAGATGCTTGGGGAGGTTATCGATGTTGAGGAAGGGGATGTGATCTCTAAGGTCAGGATATTGATCGAGCCTGTCGTGGTAACTTCATTGGTAACAAAGGAAGCTGTGGATAAGCTGGATATTAAAAAGGGTGACGAGGTCTATGCGGTCGTCAAATCTACGGAAGTGATGATCGGGAAAAAGTGAAAGTGCTTCTGAGGCTGCAAGAATATAACGATAAATGGAATATATAATCCATTTTAACATTTTTCTGTGTGGTTATCACCCAAGATAGGTTTATATGACCATCCAGACCTTACGCATAACGATTTTGAACATTATTACTCTTCTCATTTACATACGATTTTACGATATCAGCATATTCCCGTACCATATATCCAGGAATGCCTGTAAAAAATGAT
This sequence comes from Candidatus Methanocomedens sp., assembly GCA_013374385.1. Classification (GTDB taxonomy): domain Archaea; phylum Halobacteriota; class Methanosarcinia; order Methanosarcinales; family Methanocomedenaceae; genus Methanocomedens_B. The sequence continues at coordinate 7,464 of QBUR01000146.1, forward strand.
ATCTCCCTATCACTGTATCCTGACAGATATAGTTTTTCAACGCGTGTTCCATTCTTGATATATCTATCATTAGACTCTGTCGTGTGATCTATTAGACGAGCATTCTCAGATGTGGGGATTTTTTTCTTATAATTATGGAATGCTAATCTCTTATGGGTAAGGAATTTCCTTATATCCATTTCAGTTCCAGCCCGTGGAACAATATCATTTTGGATTGTTGAATTATAATCTCTCAAAAACAGGGTTTTCCGAAAATTTCTTATATTAAGCGAAAACGGACAGGAAATACTCCATAATACAAAGATACCTCCAAT
>QBUR01000145.1 GCA_013374385.1 Candidatus Methanocomedens sp.
TAATAACAATGGCCCCCTTTTCTAAATCATCTTTAATACTCGAAATATTTGATGATAAAAGTGAGTTTACATGCTCGGGAGATTGATCTTGCAGTCAACAAATTATTACCGAGGGTTTATTTGAATGGGTATATGCCAATATATTTCCGAAATCTAAATCCGCACTTAATAACACCACATCTTGTTCGGTTGCATAATCAAATATTTCTTTATCTTTTGATTTTCCCATGCCGAGTTCATTGACCCTGACAGCTTTATATCCAATACCCATTAAGTGAGAGACTGTTTTAGGAGATAGTGGCATATCCACCAGAAATTTCATGCCGTCACCGGAATTGTTTTTTCAGATGTTGCCCAAGAAGCAAAACTTAGTGCTTGCCTAATATCATCTTCTTCTATTTCCGGATAGTCATCCAAGATTTGTAGGATTGTCTTACCACTCGCAAGTAATCTTAAAATTAAAGGAACAGGTATTCTTAAGCCTCTTATACAGGGTTGACCAGACATAACTTCAGGGTCTATTGTAATTCTATCCAGGCTCATAATATGATATTTTATGTTTCTACTACAATATATACAGCATTGTTTCCTGTCATTGATTAATTACAGATTAATCCATGCAATACATCCTTATATCCTCATGCACCATACCACACAGCATGGCAAGTTATAAGAGGATAGTAAAAGCTGTAATAAAAAAAGCTGATGTCCTTCTTGAAGTCGTTGATGCCCGGTTTCCTGACGAGACACGAAATAGCGAGGTTGAACGTGATATTGCGCGTGCAAAAAAGCCATTCATAATAGTCATTAATAAATGCGACCTTGTATCAAAGGAAACCCTTGAGAAAACCAAATCCCGTTTCTCTAAAATTGCACCCACGGTCTTTGTGTCCAGTAAGGACAGGCACGGGACAACAATGTTGCGGCACAAGATACTTGAAACCGCCAACATAAGAGGACGCGAGATACTGGTTGGTTCACTTGGCTATCCCAACACCGGCAAATCATCGGTGGTCAATGCCGTGACAGGGAAACACAGTGCCAGCACGTCTTCAATATCCGGCCATACTAAGGGAGTCCAGCATATCAAAGCGGGTCCTCGCATCAAGTTCATTGATACGCCTGGGGTCATCCCTTTTGGCGAGAACGACGAGTATATACAGGGCCTGCTCGCTGTAAAGGATTCAACACACCTGCAGGACCCTATCGGCGTTGCTTTAAAGATTATTGAGAAATTGTGTGATGAAAATAAAACAGCCCTGGAATCGTTCTATCATGTCACCATAGGGGGAGAGAATTCTTATGAGGTGCTTGAAATGATTGGCAAGCAGAGAAACTTTTTGAAGAAGAAGGGTGAGGTTGATGAGACAAGGGCTGCAGTCATGATAGTTAATGACTGGCAAAAAGGGCGGCTAATGGTTTAGTCGGTTTAAGCTGCTTATTCTGCAACTGTTGTGTGGATTTCCTTTACTCTTCCTACCTGACCATCTTCTAATTGAACCTTTATTCCGTGTGGGTGATTGGAAGAGTTGGTCAGGATTCTTTTTACAATACCCGGGGTTATTTTCCCACTCCTCTGGTCTTGTTTCAGTACAATTCCTACGCTTAATCCTGGTTTGATGTTTTTCCTGGTATTGCCTTCATTCATGGTGGAATGTGGGTTTATGGTTATTTAAGCATATACATTCCTGAAAAATTCAAATGTGAAAATTTGTTACTTCACGTGAGTTTTGGGACAGCCTGATACATATGCTTTGCTCTATTCTACTACAGAACATGATGAGAACATCCGCAAATATTTTAGCAATCAAAATATGCCATCAATTAAAGGCAGAACAAGTGCCCATAACACCAGTGCAGCTACACCCACACCTATCAGGATAAGGAAACTGCCCTTTATCTTCTTTTCCAATTCATCCGAACCTGACCATTTCACAAGCAGTATCTTATTCGAGGTACTTATCACGCATGCCAGTACTGCCACAAGTGCTGCTGTTGATGGTGATAACGAACCACCCAATGCAAGTGCTCCTACTGATGCAGTGACCGCTGCAGAACTTACAAGCCCACCCAATGCCACAAAAAATACACCGGTACTGCCAAACCACAGGTTTAGGTAATGGGAGACGAGTATGAGCAGGGTGAACCCGAATGCGAACTTAAAAGCGGGTTTAATAGCAAATGGGGATTCAATTTCCAGCGATTCATTACCATCTGGCTGCGGCCTGCCTTTCTTAACAACCATACCTATATTAGCAGCAATGATAACCAGTTGAGGTGGGAGCATAAATTTCAGGACCTGTCCGGTTGGGTCCACAATAAAGGCAATTATAAGATTGCGTATAAGCATAGTTGCATTTGATAGCACTATGCCTTGGTAACTGGTATCTACAAGATTGTCTTTTTTCTTAGATAGTGCTGCAAGTGAACCGGTTGTGGCTTCACTGTTGACAAGTCCGCCAATGAAACCTGATAGAGGTATACCTCGTTCAGTACCGGTCTTTTTCATCAGCAGAAAACTGATAAAACTGATAGAAGCGACCATTACTACTATGCCCAGAGTATATCTTGGATTCAGTACCTCCAGTACTGTGGTGTTGGGGGTGATAGGAAACAAGATAAATATTATAATTAAAAACTGGACTGCATTGGTTACTTCATTCTGGTTTAAATTAGTTGCAAAATCCCTGAGCGTATCTTTTTCTACCAGCAAGAATGTAACAGCTACGGCACCCATTATGGCAAACAGATAATAGTCAAAAGCCACCATCACACCCATAAGGAACACAAAGTACATTGTGACGCCGCCAGTGGTTCCAATTTGCCGGTACACAACATTTTTTATATATACCATGATGGCGGCTATAATCACAAAAAAGAACATGGTGATGTATAATATCTCATACACACCCTGGTTTATGGCAATGTATGTGCCTATCATACCTGATATGGAGGCTATAGTATAGGTCCTTGCCCCTGCAAATATGTCTTTACCTTCTGATTTACGTTCCCGCTCTATGCCAATGAGGATACCGATAATTGCAGAAAGACCGAATTTTTCCAAAAAATCATAGGTAACCGGGTCTATGAAAGATAACCATTGCTGAATGGTGAAAGCAATAAGTTCGGATATGTCATACATTGGCAGCACGCTCACTGAATATTATTAAAGATGTTTTTAAAATTAATAAGAGTATCCTATGCTTTTTTTAGAAATAGAATGCCAGTAATGGCAACAGCAGCACACCCATAGCATGGCTCCGCCTAACCTTCAGGTAAGGCGCAAGCATTCCAATAGGTACACCCATCCCGAATACCACAAGTCCGAACCAGCCTGAGAAAAGAAACACCATTCCAGTCAGCCCGGTCAGAATCACCATACACAGCATCCGGTAATTTATCCTGGTCACTAAGGTCAATATCCTGTCGCCCAGGAAGATGGTTGCAAAATACGCTGCAATGGATACACCGACAATGATAATCAATAAAAGGCCAAGTGTATCCAGATCCAGATGTGCACCACCCATTATATCTGCCACTGCCACCATAGCCCCGCTGCGGGTCTTGCCGATTACGTAGAGCGCTAACAAGCCAAAAATTGCATTAGCCGTGTTGACACCTGAAATAGAAACTATAAACTCTCGGCCGGAATCCTCATCCGCATAATCCTCCTTTACCCCAAGTCGGGCCAATACGGTGGCTACTGCCGCCGTTATCCCTGGCAACCATGCCACAAATGCCCCGGCAGTGCTGCCGATGATAGTCCCCCGCAATATGCGTCTCCGGGACAATACCAGCCTGGAACTAACCTGAGCGGGAATCACAGTATCAGTCATCATGCTGATGACAAGCATCGAAGCCCCGAACAGGCCGCTAAACAATGGCATCAGTATCGAAGGCTCCCCTATGGTGATTACAGGGTCCATCAACGTCTGCGACTCAAATGCCATGAGACCCAGCAATCCTGACATAAAGAATAACATTGCTGCAAACGCCCTGTATTTCAAGCGGACCAGTGAACCCTGCCCTTCTATCACCTCACCCTTCTCAGTATATATCAATACCAGTACCACCCCCAGCAGTATCCACCCCATATACCTATCCAACAATGGATACATAACAGCAAAAGATGCTGAAAGCGGCAGCATCAATACCAGTGATACTAATACCGCACCAGCACTCCCCAATGCGGACAGCCTTACCGCCTCGGCACCAAAACCATCCAGAAGCAACCTATGTCCGGGAAGCACTGCCAGTGAAGTATCTGCCTCAGGTGCCCCCAAAAAAACCGATGGAATGATGTTAAGAAATGTATGGGTCAGCGAAGCTGAAACAATAGTGGCTGCAATACATAACGGTGATAAGCCTAACTCAAGCAGCCATGGAGCAAAAGCTGCTAAAATGAAAGCAAATGTGTTAGTATGTATACCGGGTATCAGTCCGCTGATCACACCGAGCAAAAATCCTGCCACTATACTTAATATGAGCAGACTGAGATTCATGTCGGAATTCCTCTACTATAGGTGTAAATGCTTCTGGTTAATGTTAGGTTTATGGTTATTTTTATGTTCATTACTATTACCATTCGGGGTACTGAAACCGGGTATAATGGATATAAATTTTTTGATAAGGCATCACAACCCATTTGGAAGCTGTTAAATCATATATTGAAGATATAGAATTTAATGAAAATTGCAGTGACCCGTCTTGAAGAAAAGTCTAAAGGCACACATGAACTCTTTGCCCGGTACGGTCATGAGGCCGTATTGGTTCCAACTATGAAGACTGCACCTGCCCGGAACCAGGATTCATTGAGCGAACTGTGTGCAAAAGTGGCTGATGGAGACGTCCACTTCTTGACATTTTCAAGTACAATGGGCGTCAAATATTTCTTTGACCAATGCAAAAAGGTGCCTGACGGCATCATCATGGTAGCTGTTGGTCCAAAGACTGCCGATGCTGTTAGCGATAAGGGGTTCACCTGCGAAACCATTCGCTCATATTCCTCTGACCACTTCGCGTCCCACCTCGGGTCCCGCATCAAAGGTAAGACCGTGGGGTTGGTACGGCCTGATGTTACCAACCCGCAACTTGTGGAGTCGCTCACTTCACTGGGTGCACAGGTAGTAGAAATTATAGCATACCGGCTTTTGCCATTAGGTCACGAATTTAATAAAATCTTGCCAGCAGTGGATGCCGTAATCTTCACCAGCGGCAAGTCATTCACACTGGCAGGGGTATCAGCCAAAGAACTGAACGGCAAAATTGTGGTAGCCATTGGCCCAAAATGTGCCGATGTCATGGAAAGTCAGAGTGTCACACCTGACATAACCGGAAATGGTACACTGGAAGGTTGTTTAACAGCCCTGTCACATCATTCCAGATAGACAAGTGCTTTGTTAGGACATATCTCGATACATTTGCCACACAGTGTGCATTTATCATAATCTATCCGGGCCTCACCATCCACCCGGTACAGGGCACCTGCCGGGCAGATATTATCACACTTACCGCATTTGCGGCAGCTGTGAACCACTACATATCTGTCTTTATCCATTTTTACCATCAATAAAATATATATGTGACCAAATCTATCATTATAATGGTTTTGTACAAACTGTACAATATTGTATTTAACATTTACCATGAAACCGGACAATCAAATTATTTGAGGATAAAAAATGCCCAGTTCAATACCTGAAATGATACACGGAAATTTCAATTGCAGTGATATTGCCAAATGCGTGCTTGGATTGAAAACCCTGGACCTTGATACATATCGTCTGCTGGTACAGGAAGGTCCCAGGACTGCGGAAGAACTCGGTGAATTATTACACAGGGAACGTAGTACTGCTTACCGGGCACTTCAAAATCTTATGTCATGCGGATTGGTCTACAGAGAGACAAACACCATAGAAGGCGGCGGATATTTTTACATCTACAAGGCACTTGACCCTTGCAAGTTAAAGGACATGGTACAGGACAATATCAATATCTGGCATGAGAAGATGAGTGCTCTAGCCCAGGATATTGAAAAAAATGTTTTGGAATAGCCCTGAATGGCTTTAAACAGCTTCAAACAGCCTTAAACAGTTTTACACAGTATCGTTACACCTAAAACAACTGGTCGCAGATTTCTTCCACCTTTTCCCTTAACTCCCGTTGACCGATTCCCATCATACCTGCAGCTAACATTGCACCTCCGGCACCAACGCCTTCTTTAACTACACCTGACTCGTACATTCTAAGTCCCGGGTTCCTTGATTGGTCAAAACCCGGGTCTACGATATGTGCTGCATATCCCAGTGCCGATACCGTATCCAGGAAACTGGCAGTATCATCCTGTGCCACATATTTTGTGGTGGCAATGGACACATTGTTCGTTATACCTAAAAGTTTAATAAGTGCCAGGACCGCCATCATCTGGGTGCCTCCTGCCAATACTGATGTAGTATCTTGTAATCCATCCACAAGACCACAGACACACGCCATCATGGGGTCACCGACACATTCTATAGCGCGCATCGGTTCATTTGACAGACCCCCAAAAGAAATACCTGACCTATCAAGGGCTTGTGCCACTACCTGCTGTTTTATGTCAACAGGATTCTGCAGGTGACTGCTACTCACCCTGCCATCAATACCAATTGCCTGCAATACAGCCATGGCAGTAGTAGTGCCGCCAGGTACGCTTTCACCTATCACCACGAAGTCTGAAAAGCGCCTTATCTGGCGTCCAAGTTCCAGTGAGTTGTCATATATCAGTCTGGCATCCTGAACCGCATTGCCATTTCTGATGTCGCCGCCGGGTTCTGCGCCCACATCCAGCAGGGGTATCCGGGGACGTATGTGCAGACCACTGTTAATGAACATAAAAGGCATACCTGTAAGCTGTATGGCTGCGCGTGTAATCACTGCAGGTGTCGGACTGTTGCCGGTCATGGGAGGTTCAGTATTACAAATAGTCCTGCCAAATGTCACAAGTTCAGCATCCGCTGCCGGGGTGTAGGCGATGACATCAGGTGTCCTGCCTGCTGCTGAAATTCCTGGGATCTTTGCAGTATCAGTATTTGAAAGGACACATAAAAATAAGGGACGTTCTGCGTTAACTGCTGGTGGTTCAGATGATATCCAGTGGTCCATAAGGCATCCTGCGTTAAAAGTATATGTTGTTAGGATGAACCTATTTCACGGATTATAATAAATATATTGCGTTTCGCCCGGTTGCGATTTAAAATTGCCGGAAAATCCTCCATTTTGGTTGGATTTAGTTGAATATACACAGTTACACTGTATGTTTAAAAAAATTGATAATGTAAAGAACAATCGCAACATTCATTACATTTTATTTTTGAAAGCTGATGCCTTTTAGCTTTTCAATATTATACCGGGACTTCTCAGCTTCCTGCCTGGTCTTTTCTTCAATATGTAAAACGATTTCATTTATGGGAACAGCTAGTTTATAAACCTTCATAGGCCTACCCTTGCCTTCTTTTTTAATCTCCCTTTCGTCCAGCCATCCATAGGTCCTCAATTCCCGCATGGCAATGCTCACTTCGGGCTGCCTGAGATCTGAAGCCATTTCAAGGTCTTTTGATGTTGCTTCATCGACATTTGCAAGATAAGCGATTGTTGAGGCTACGTTACGCGATATGTTAAGGTTGCGCAGAATGTCAATAAATTCAAGGTCACGGTCATCGAAAACTCTCATTTCTGAATGTCTCATAAATATCACATCTTTTTATTATTTTACTT
>QBUR01000144.1 GCA_013374385.1 Candidatus Methanocomedens sp.
TAGGATTAGGTTTATATTTTGGTGTATGCACATCAGATGATGCACTCAGAACCAGGACTTATTAAAGTCAAATATCAGAGCGTGAAGTGTCTGTCCATTCGGTCCTTGTCTTCCTGGCGCGGTTCAATAAAGCATGCACACCGCAAAAGCTGATCAGCCATACATGGAACACCAGCCCCAAAGTCTTGAATAGCACCCGGTCATGTCCCTTTGCCCATAGCCTGAACCCATAGACCGGGACGAGGGGGGTCAGTAAAAATGATACAAAAGGTAATGTCATAGACGTAAACCAAGCCGTTTTCTGGTTTATCGGTATAGGGGCATAAAAGAACCGCACCATATTTTCTTCGACTCCCTCCAATGCACCTGAAAGCCAACGAACCCGCTGGTTATAGAGTTCCTTCAGGCCGGTGGGCCCCTGTTCTCCTACCATTGTTTTAGCCAGTACCGGCTTCTTGCCTGCGATGTACATCCGTTGTGTGAACTCAAGGTCCTCACAATAAACATCCTCGTTGAGCCTGGTGCCGTCAAGGGCACGGGCATCGATAACACCGATAAGCCCGTTGAATTGTTTGAACCCATCGAACCGTTCGTATAGTTTGTACACATCCTCAAAAAATGAATATTCGGCTGCGATTATCCTGGCTATCCATCCCGAATCATGGTTGGTAATGTACCGGGCGCCACTTGCCATCACGGCATCTGCCTCACGTTCAATGGCATCTATGCACATAAGAATAAAATCTGGGTCTGGCCGGCTGTCCACATCAAAAAGAGCGATGAAATCCGTGTCGAGTGTCCCATCAACCCCCCTTAATACTTCCAGACCATCATTAATGGCACCTCCCCTGCGCCCCCTGGTATCATTGCGTACAAGATGTCCTACACTTTTATCCTTAAGGTAGCGGGTCCGTTCATCAGGTCCGTCAGGGCAGTCAATTATATACAATATATTTAGGTCAAGATCTGTCTGTTCAAGTTTTGATAATGATATAACTGACTTCTTGATGATCGACAACGGTTCAAAAGGTGCCACTGGAATGAGAATATTGACCCTTTTCATACAGATATTCAACTGACGTTAATGGTTTATACAATTATCCAAAAACATAAAGGACAAACTGGAGTGAAGGAAACACCCCCACCCCTACCCGATATATTACACTTCCATCCCATGTAAATTCAAAATTTCAATCACGGAACAAATCCCCATTCTTGAGTATCTTTACACTCACAAGGCCGCCGAGGACTATATTAACATAGTATGTTATCAACCGCCATATTGCCACCACGATACCAAGTATGGAAACCGGGACCAATATGCCGAATAATGCAGCACCGCCCAATTCTGCAATTCCGCTGGCACCAGGGGTGATTGGGACCACCATGATCAATGTCAGGAACACCTGGACTGCAAAGGCCATCAGGATATTGGGTGGCTGGTTAAGTCCCAGCAGTATTAAAGGTACAATCATGAATTCCATAATCCAGAACACCACAGTAAGCACACCACCAAGAACCAATCCTCTTTTGCCGGTCCTGACAAATTTCCAAAGGCCGTTATGGAAATTCCACAGTTCGCGGTCTATGAAATCAATGATATGTTCTGTACGGTCAAACTTGCCAAACCTGTGAAGACCGCGAGTGATAAGCACTGAAATCCAGTCAATGAATTTCGGATTCAGCAGACCTGCAATGAAAAACACTACCATTAACAGTACGAAAATCTCAGCAATCGCAATTACTGCATCAAGTTCCCAGCTTACCAGCGATGCCTTGAGTACCCAGAGTGCAAACGGAGTAGCGACCAACAATAAAAGGGCATCCAGCACCCGTTCACCTACCACAACGGCGGAAGCATCACCAACTGGAATATTTCCACTGCGATTTAGCAGGTGTATCCGTACGGGTTCACCACCTGCCATGGATGGGGTGATGGAGGCCGCAAACAAATTGGATACCACTGCTTCCGTGGCATCTTTTATGCTGATATGATGACCAAGCCCTCCAGCCATAACTTTTAACCGCATGCCCCAGATAAAATAGCTGCCTATGTGTAAAGTCATAGCTGCAAACAAGTAAAGTGGTTTCATTTCACGCAGGGCGGGAAGTGTCTCAGGTCCTATCGTGAATGCTGTGAGCAGCACCAGAAACAGGATACTTAACATTAAAGAAATGATGAGGAATTTTTTCAATCGTTGCATGCTGCCCTGAAAGATAATAATTATATCATATATAAACCTTGATGACCTACTGCTTATGAATACGTAATAATGGATAAAGATGTCTTTCGTGAAGTGATACATTGGTCACAATAATCCTGCCCACCAAGAACGAAGAATCATGTATAGGTCCAACCATTAAACGGATACAAGAACTGTGCGGGCATCCCAGGATAGTCGTAGTGGACGGGCACTCCACAGACCACACCGTTGATATAGCCAATCAGCACGGCGTGGAAGTGATATACGACCACGGCCTGGGCAAGGGAGAAGCCCTTCGATGTGCCTTTGACCACGTAAAGGACGACGTGGTTTTCCTTGATGTGGACGGCACATATCCCCTGGGCACTATACCAAAGATTGTGGAGGCCTTGCAGGAATATGACCTTGTTATCGGTGAGAGGATGAAGTTTGACGGGGATGCCCTGCCGCGCCTTTTCCTGGTAGGCGATGCCATATCCAGGGGCTTGTTCCAGTTGCTCTATTCATCGCGGCTGGATAACCTTTCAGGGCTCCGCGGCTTGAGGTGGCAGGCCATTGAGAAGATGGGATTGGAATCTGACGATTTCGGGATAGAGACCGAAATCACTGCCAAGGCGGTACGGCTGGGGCTCAAGGTAAAAAAAATACCCATAACCTATATGGCCCGGACCGGCTCGTCCAAGTTCAGGCCGGTGCAGGATGGTATGGTCGTATTGAGGGCCATGTTCAGGTACAGGTTCAAGTCCCTTTCATGAGTAAAATCATTTACATGAATCCGGTGCCTTTCATGAATTGTGTGAGCTGTGAGAAGTATAACCCGGATTTTGCACGGTTTCCTTCACATCCGTGTCTTTTTCAATCACCAGTTCAGGCCACAGGCTCACATTTGAATGGACTGTGACATTATCCCGGATAATCACCCTGGGTCCGATAACAGTACCTGTTTCAAGTGTGCAGTTGTCACTAATTTTCGTGGAATTGTCAATTATCGCCCCTGAAACGCTAGTGTTCTTTCCAATCTCCACATCATTGAATATAATGGCAGACAGTATCCTGGCCCCGCTCTTTATGTTGCAATTAGCGCCTATGGAAGTGTAAGGACCTATGAGAACCTCATCCCCGACAGTGGTGTTCCCCCCTATCATGATGGGGCCCACCAGTGCAGAGTGGGAACCGACCTGCACTCCATTTCCAATATTCACCGGTCCCAAAACACTTGCATCCTTGATATTGAAATCACCATTGATCGTGGTCCCGGGTAATTTATCAAGTTTCCATTTACATGCCTGCCGGTACGCACCTGAATTACCTATGTCAGTCCAGTGCCCCCTCACCAGATAGCCATTTAGCCTGTCACCCATTTTCATCATTTTAGGGAACAAATCTTTTGCAAAATCAAAATTGGCTGTTGGGGGTATCATTTCAAGTATGGCAGGGTCACATACATATATCCCTGTACTGGCAAGGTTGCTGAATATATCTCCCGCATTTGGTTTTTCATGAAAACGATGTATCTGGTTGAATACGTCCATATCAGCAATACCGTATTCTTTCGGGTCTTCAATTGGCAAAAGGCCAATAGTGACCTTTGCATCATTATGTTCGTGGAAGCGGTATAATTCGCGAAGGTTCAGGTCCATCACATGGTCTCCGCCAATAACAATAAAAGGCTCGTCTTTTAACAGTGACTCTGCATTCTTTATGCTGCCGGCAGTACCCAGTTTGGTCTTGTCCCGTACATATTCTATGTGAACTCCGAACAGGCTGCCATCACCCAGCGCATCCTCAATTTCATTGCCCAGATAACCTATGGTAATTACGATTTCACTGAAACCCTCAGTGGCCAGATGTTCCACCAGATGTACTACTGATGGCTTGTTCAATAAAGGAATATTGGGTTTGGGGCGGTCGAACGTCAGCGGTCTCAGACGTGTACCTTCGCCTCCGCACATGATGCAGGCTTTCATTTTTTCACCGGATTTCAATGGTTTAGGGAGTATATATGCATGACGATTTTTCTGGTATTAATGCTTTTGATTACATTTATTAGTTTAATACTACAGGATTGTAATGATTAATCCAGTGGAAATGAAGGGGTTGATTGTTTCAATCACTTAAATTTGTCCAGCAGCCGCTGGTAAAAATCCTTCTTTTCATCATCAGCCCTGCGCACCAGTCTTTCCACTATCAGTTCAGGCGTGCTCTTTGCTGCATAATTGTACCTGGGATTGCGGTCAACTATCAGGTTCAGGTCATCGTCCAATCCCCGTGCTTCGATGCCGTCAACCCGTACCGGTGCCGAAGTATGCTCCATTATGCTCTCTGCCAGGTGGCTCACAAATATACCCACCGCGTGGGGGTTTTCGGCAAGGGATTCCAGGATGCCTCCAATAATCCGGGCAGATGCCCCGGGTTCGGTAATGGATTCCAGTTCATCCACCAGTACTGCCATCCTGCCTGTGCCGGATACCACTGAAAATTCCCGTATCGTGGATTCAAAAGCACCCGCATCCATGGTACCTCTGGATTTGCCGAAATAGTACAACTCATCCACCGGCCCCACTGATATCTCCTTACCCGGTACCGGAAATCCCATGTGGGATAGTATCAGCACCTGGGCAACCATATCAAGCGTGGTGGTCTTGCCCCCTGAGTTCACACCGCTGAGCACTGCCACCCGTTCTGGTGTGTACCCATCTGCTGAACTTCCTGACACCTCGCCCAGAGCATAGTCCACGGGCTGGATGTCACCTCCGAGGAAGAGGTTTGTGCCTGCCCTGATGTGGATGCCGGGCTCATCCGTAAGTTCGGGTGTTGTAAGGTTGCACTCCCTGGCAAAGAGGCCGATAGCGAACCACATATCCAGTTCCATGGCGCCCGAGACAAGTGCCTGGGCTGTATCTTTCAGGTCTGATAGTTTACGTGCGGCATCCTTTAGCATATCCATGCGGCATTTTGCCAGCCTGGCCCGGAGCATTAGCCTGAGTTTTTCCACCGCTTCCCTGTCAGCTTCAATAGTGGTCATGATGTCACGGCTGAACAGGTCATCAAGCAGGAGTGATTCTTTTTGGTCAAGGTTAAGTTCGTCAATGATACCCTGCATTGTTTCTTTCACAATCTCGGTGTACCTTCCCGATATTTCCCGGTCAAGCAGGTATTTCACATCACCGCCTACTGCATTCATGAGGTCCTTGCCGCTGAGGGTGACGGTGCTGCTTTCAAGAAATTCCCTGAGCTGCAGGTTTGCGCCTTTCTCTGAGGTCTTTATGGTGTTATCCAGTCTGTCAAGGGCAGACCGGATCCTGTCCATCTCTTTGTCAGTCCCGGTCCTGATATCGTTATTGTCACCGACAACACCCAGTGCCGATTCCAGGCGGGTGACATGGCCGGATTTGATGTTTGTAAAGACATGTGACCCGGTATTTTCGGTAAGCTTGTATGCCTGAATGGCAGATGTGATGCTTGTCAGGTTCTGCGAGTAAAATGCAATCTCTGTTTCGGGCACTACCTGCCACATCTCCAGGTCTGGCAGGTCGGCGTAGTCAACTTCGGCATCATAGGGTATGTCCACTCCTTCCAGTCTCATTGAGGCTGTTACGTGGTGATAAGCGGTGGCGGCATCGGCTAGTTCGCGGGGGGATTCTGCAAGGAGTACATCGATTGCATTGCCAAACTTAGCCTGTGCCTGCTGGTATTCTTCATGCCTGGCTGCTACTATGGCTCTGTCCCTGACCTTGCGGGGACTTGTTGTTTTCACAGGCTTCACACCTGCCAGTTCATCTTTAAGCTGGTCGAAACCTGTGTCAATGGCGAATATGTTATCGATCATCCTGCAGGCTGCGGCTACATCATCCATTACAGAGGAGATTTTATCTTTTTTGGATGAGGGCATGGGAAAGTAGATGTTGAGTTTGTCCCTGGCATATTTTGTGCTGGTATATGATTTTATGATATCCAGAAGATGGCGGTATACCCGTTGCGCTTCGGGTGTCTTCAGGAAACTGTCAGGTGAGAGGTTTTCATCCTTGAAAATAAATGCCTGCATCAGGGCAACGGCGTTCTTTTCACCGATTCCGGGCACTGCGGCAATGGCTGCCACGTTATGTTGCATGAATGCGTCCATAGCATCTTCCTGGCTTTTGAAATGTTCAGCCAGACGGCGGGCGGTTTTTTCTCCGATGCCGGGGATGTCTGTTATGTTACTCATTCAAGATATCTGAGAGGGGTTAAGCGATATATGGTTTATGCTTATTGTTGGGTTGTTGGATATTCTCTTAATTTTATTATCGCATAAACACTTTCACTCCGCTTGGCTTTGATATATATATACAAAAAAACCAATTAGGTTTGGAGTTAAAAGATGCATTTGTAGTTTTTGAGGGCTGGTATGAAGAACAATTTAGCAATATTTGACGGATGTTGCTGATGCCGAAACACTCTTACGACTAATCCAATCCGTGCCAAGCCCCAAAGCTGAACCAATCAAGATATGGTTGGCAAAGGTGGGCTATGAACGGATGCAAGAAATTGCCGATCCGACACGTTCACTTGACCGAGCCAGAGAAAACTGGCAAAAACATGGACGTAGCAATAAATGGATTCAGCAGCGTATGATGGGGCAGGAGACTCGTAACAAACTCACAGATTACTGGAGTGAACATGAGATAAAAAAGAGCGAAGAGTTTGCCATACTTACCAATATAATTCATCAGGAGTGGTCTAGTGTAACAGTAAAAGAGCACAAAGATATCAAAAACTTGCATACACAAAATTTGCGTGACCACATGAGCGAAGCTGAACTGATCTTCACTGCATTGGCAGAGTTATCTACCCGGCAGATTGCCGAAAGCATGGAAGCCATAGGAATGCCTGAAAACGAATTGGCAGGTAGATCAGATGGCAATATTGCGAAAAAAGCGAGAGTGGAGTTGGAAGAAAAAACAGGGAAAAAGGTTGTCACCGGGGAAAATTATTTGCCACCGAAAAATGGCAAAACATTAGGTGGAAACGATCCATAATATATCGCTAAAAATGGAATCGTGATGTTACCCACATGATGTTAAAGAGAAACTGAAATTTCATTTGATTCTGGAAGTTAATCACTACAACTTTCCCCATGTAGCTCAAGATGCTAGGTATCGATTCTGACCAGCGCGCCGATGAGTTCCTTCATCATAGGTTCCAATGCCTCGCCCCTGAATGTTAAATTCGACCTGATCGCGCGGTTCTCTTGCGCTCATATTTTTCATGTACTTGCGCCTGATTTTTAAATTGTTGGAGCGTCAACGACCTCGGATTGGAAAACCGAAAATAATGTTTATTCTGATTTATGCAAAAAATCAATAGATTTTCAACGGTTGCAGGATATTAATTCAACAGTATTCACAAATTCGTTGATTTAGTTAGCGAAAATAAGATGAAAATTACTAGACTGTGGGATAGTGTTTGAGAATGGTCCATATTGGGTATATTCAA
>QBUR01000188.1 GCA_013374385.1 Candidatus Methanocomedens sp.
GAAAATGAAGTATACAAAGAAAAAAAAAAGTACCAACACGTAATGTAACGGTCACCCATTAATCGCATATTCCACAGGTGGAATACTGGATTCGTGATTGAAAAATAGCGATCGCTACTTAGGATTTTTCCCTCCATACCGCCGCACATGCTCCCATGCATTATGATATTCCAGATACTTCTCAGAATTCTTATAAATCGAAATATCTTCACTCCCATAATGTATTCTATCCTTTCCCACCGGGCACACCTTAATACAAATACCGCAAGGCGATATAAAGCGGCTAAGTAATTTTTTGCTATACCTGGCACACAAATCTTTCCGTATGATCCCTGATGGATAATCATCTGCATTGATTGCACCTACCGGACAGCTTGTGACACAGTTCATGCACCTAGTACATAGGTTCTCTTCTAACAGTGGATCCGGGGGTATATTGGCTGAGGTGAAGATAGACGTGAACCTAATCCTTGGTCCGTATTCTTTTGTAAGTAGTGTGTTATTTACCCCAAAACTTCCAAGGCCGGCAAGGTAAGCTGCATGCTTGTGTGAGAAAAAGGCAGTTGGTCTTTCTATCAGTACATTGATATCCCCGTAACCATCCCTGGGAACAAAAATTGAAGGGTATCCCTTCATGTTTAAAAAGTTTGATAGAAAATACCCATACTGATCAAGCATGATATTAATAGTGCGGTAAAGTTCATGATAATAGATGGAGGGAGTTGTCTCAATAACAGGGAGGCTGACAGGCAAGCCAAGGACGATAACAGAAGATGCTTTTGGAAAAATATGCTGGGGATAAAATGGTTCAGGTACCCACGGCTCAAATAAAGGTAGAGTCCAACGCTCAACAGATGCAATTCCCACTATAGGGATATCCAGTTGAGCACATTTATCCAGGATTTCATCTTTAAGGGTGTCATTCATCTAATTTAATCAATGGTAATTTAAGTTTAAGGGTTTTACTAAAAGGATATATTTTATGTATTCATTCGTATCCACTTTCACATATCACATGGGTGCGAAACATCAAGGAGAAGATGGATATTACTGTGGAGAGAGCAATAAGACTTGTTATTGAATATCTGAGAAGTCGGATACCTTAGCGGGAATTGCTGACATTGTATAATGCCAGGATTACTGAATCAAATATAGCCAATTTTTAATAGTATATCAAGTATAACTCGATATACTATGAAAAGGAGGAAAAGATATTGGCTAAAATAAAAGAGAAAATTGAACCTGTGACCACGAAGATCAGACTGGCGCTGCATGCAGACGGCGGCGATATCAAACTGGTCGACGTTGAGGACGATGGCACAGTGAAGGTACAGCCTGTTGGTGAATATACTGGCTGCGCCATGTCGCAGTATACGCTGAAAATCGGTATTGATCGGCTGTTCACGAAGGACGTTCACGAAGTTAAGGTTGTTGAGTCAGTATGACCTCAGAAGAGTACCGTGTAGCAAAGATCGACGGGAAGGATGTGCCATGGGATCCGTCCCAGCTAAGACAGATCCAGGAGCATCCCTGTTTCAGTGCGGGCGCATGTCACGCGTTCGGGCGGATGCATCTCGCTGTCGCGCCGAAGTGTAACATTCAGTGTAACTACTGTATCCGGGAGTTTGATTGCGTAAACGAGAGCAGACCAGGTGTTACAAGTCAGGTCTTATCTCCGGAAGAGGCGGTTGAGCGTGTTAGGGAAGTGATCAAAGACTTTCCTTATATCAAGGTAATTGGGATTGCAGGTCCAGGAGAACCACTTTTTAATGATGAAACGTTCGAAACGCTCAGGCTCCTAAAAGAAGATTTTCCGCATCTGATCAAGTGTCTCAGCACCAACGGACTCCTGCTTCCTGAAAAGGTGGAACTTCTAAAGGATCTCGGAGTTTCAAACATCACCGTGACCATGAGTGCGGTCGATCCTGAGATCGGCGAAAAGATATACTCGTTTGTAAATTATCATGGGAAGAAGTTTACCGGGAGGAAGGCTGCGGAAATCCTGCTTAAGAATCAACTGGAAGGGCTTATGATGTCCGTTAAACTGGGGTTGATCACGAAGGTGAATACAGTCCTCATACCGACGATCAACGATCATCATATCCTAGATGTGGCAAAGAAGATCAGGGGGCTTGGGGTTTACCTGCAGAACATCATGCCATTAATCCCGCAGTACAAGTTTGAAGACATCACGCCGCCAACGCTCTCTGAGAAGCGTGCCACCCAGGATGAATGCAGCAAGATCACCAAGCAGATGCGGCACTGTAGACAATGTCGAGCTGACGCGATCGGGCGGCTGGGCGAGGATGTGCAGGAGAAGTATTATCAGTGATGTGAAGGGGCGGGGGTTTGGCACTGTCCTAATTTATACCCCTAAATTAAACATAAAAAATTTAATCCCAACTCCTGCCAGGAGAATGTGTTATCAAACCTCTACTTACCCCTTCAATCGCTCCATTATCACAGTAAGACAGAACCTGTGTATACCTTTAAGACTCTCGCTCTTCTCAGAAATGAACTTACCGAGTTCTCTTGCGGGATTGTGAAAAACTCAAGAAGATAGGACTGATTAATTGAGCCAATATGTATTTATTTCCCTTGCACACTATAGTAATCATGGATTATGCCCCCATCAGAGTTGTTTATATCATTAAGCCGGATTTAATACTCTAATTGGTATAATCCTACCTATTTCTTTTTAAATTGCGAATATAAAGTATGACACGCAAATTTTTAGTTATATAGTAACTGTCTACAGAGGTAATTAAAAAAGGAGGCATTTCCGGCAAAATGCCTTTAGCTCATCTTATGTGTACATTCATAAGATCATCTGTCATGAGAAACACTTCACTGCTTTCTACTGCAACATCCATACCGCTTCCTATTGCAATACCCACATCTGCCTGTGCAAGTGCCGGTGCATCATTTATAAAATTGCAGGAGGTGTAAAGACCCTTGCTGAGAGTTCTTTATCTACCATGAGCAATCCATTACCATTATCCCCAACAATTCTCAACCTGGAGATTATCTCATTATCATTACCTTCCTCTTCTATCTGCTCGGTAACAAACCACTGGAGAAAGATGTTCGTAGCATGATCCTTTTCACTAATAGCAAGATCAACAAGATCATTGATGGATTTTGTGACAAACTGCTCATGTTTTAATGTCTTCTCAAACATATCAAGAGTCGATTCGAATTCAGTAGGTGGTTGGTTGATCGCCATAAGTTTTACCTGTTGGCCCTGACTGTCAATGTAGTCATAGATCTTCATTGCAGGGCCATCTCCTCCTGATACTGAACCATGAACCAGTTGGCAAAACCCTTAAGCCCGCTATATGAACTATTAGCAGACATGGACATGTATAGGTATGCTGAATAGATCTCTTTGTTCAACTGATCATTCAGCGCATCCGTCATCTTCTCACTTAGCATAGTATTACCTCATTTACATTTAGATTTTCATTAACATTAATCACCCCAATACTTTTTAATATCTTGCACCATATGATTTATTATCCAATGGAAATATAGGAGGATATATTATGCAATCTTACGAATGTACAGCATGCGAATATGTTTATATTCCGGAAGAAGGAGATCCGGACAATGGAGTTGCTCCAGGAACCGCATTTGAGGATCTGCCAGATGATTGGGTCTGTCCATCATGCGGTGTGGACAAGGATTTCTTCGAACCAGTAGCTTAAAAGAGGCACATAACAATGGATGAAGAAATCACAATCGAACAGGCACGTCCAATGCTTCAATTAGGTGATAAAGCACCGGATTTCAAAGCAGTGACTACACATGGACCCATTAGTTTATCTGATTATAATGGACAGTGGCTCATACTATTCTCACATCCGGCAGACTTCACACCTGTGTGTACCACTGAGTTCATAGGTTTTGCAAAGTTATACCCTGAACTCGAAAAGCGTGGTGTCAAACTGCTGGGTTTAAGTATTGATAGCGTTCATTCGCATATTGCATGGGTGCGCAACATTAAGGAGAAGATGGATGTAGATATACCGTTCCCTGTAATAGCAGACATCGGTATGAATGTTGGGAAACTGTACAGTATGATCCATCCAGGACAGAGCGCTACTGCTGCGGTACGGTGTGTCTTTGTTATAGATCCTGATCAGATCCTTCGGGCCATGATCTATTATCCGCTATCAACAGGACGGAATATGGACGAGATCCTCAGGCTTATTGATGCCTTACAGGCTGCAGATACACACGGGATTGCAACGCCGGCAGACTGGAGACCGGGAGATGCAGCCATTGTACCACCACCTGCAACACAACAAGAAGCCCAGAAACGATTAAGCGAGGGTTATGACTGCAAGGACTGGTATTTCTGTAAAAAGAACATATGAGTGAGACATGCTTGAAATAAAATCATTAAATTTAGAGGTCGATGGAAGACCTGTACTTAAAGACCTCAACCTCACGATAAAAGAAGGTGAATCCCACGTACTTCTCGGTCCGAATGGATCAGGAAAGACATCCCTCTTACTTGGCATACTTGGTTTTCCAAAATATAAGGTTACAGGTGGAAGTATTATATTTAAGGGAAAGGACATAACCGACCTTTCAACTGCTGAGCGGGTAAAACTTGGAATGGGCATTGCATTCCAGCACCCACCTGTAATACGCGGCATCAAACTGGGCGAAATGGTAAATCTATGCAAAGGTGATACATCCCAACAGATAAACCAGCAAACCCGTACTCTTGCAAAAAAGCTGCATTTCTCAGATGAATTCCTGGAAAGGGATGTGAATGCTGGTTTTTCAGGAGGCGAGATCAAACGGTCTGAAATAATGCAGTTAATGGCACAAGACCCGGATTTTGTGATGCTCGATGAACCTGATTCAGGAGTCGACATTGAAAATATGGAACTGATCGGAGATATGATCGGTGAACTGCTGCATAGACGGATCCGTCCAAGCAAACGAACCGCATCAGGGCTGATCATCACGCATCTTGCAACCATCACTGACTACATAGAGGTTGACTGGGCGCATGTTATGCTCAATGGTATGATAGCATGCTCTGGAAATCCTGACCGGATCATTAGCGAAGTTATGAAAGGAGGTTACGAGAAATGCGTAAGGGATTGTCAGATGACGATGGACCGGATATAGGGAAATATACCCTGGATGCAGAAAAACATGACGCCAAAGACCTAGCTGAGATTGAAGACAAGTATAAACAAGCCTTTTTAGATGTGGGGTATGATCCTGAAGGGGCAGAACGCTCTGGGTCGTTCCTGCAAGTTGATCATTCTGTTCTGTGCTCAAAGGTGATGCAGGAAGGTGTTGAGATCATGAGCACTACTGATGCCCTTGGGAAATATTCGTGGCTCTCTGATTACTGGTGGCATGCGGTTGCTCCCGGGAAGGATGTCTACACGCAGCAGGTTGATCGCAAGCAGACACACGGATACTTTCTGCGAACACTTCCTGGTGTTAAAACCACTTATCCGCTGCAGTCATGCCTGTTCACAGGACAGGAAGGGTTATCACAGAATGTGCATAACATCGTCATTGCCGAAGAAGGGTCTGAGCTGCACATCATCACTGGCTGCTCGGTTGCCGAAAAGGTTCAATCTGCGCTGCACCTCGGTGTCTCTGAATTTTATGTCAAGAAAAATGCCAAGATCACATTCACTATGATCCATAACTGGGCGCCTGAGGTGGAGGTACGTCCGAGAAGCGGCATCATTGTCGAAGAGAACGGTGTGTTTATCGGCAATTATGTTTCTCTGAATCCGGTTAAGGATTTACAGATGTATCCGGTCACATATTGCGGCAAGAATGCAAGAGCAACTTCCCAGAGTATTATCTATGCATCAAAAGATTCAAAGATCGACATTGGCTCAAAAATGGTGCTACAAGGCGAGAACAGCAGGGCTGAGGTCATTTCACGCACGGTTGCAACAGACCAGGCTGATGTTACAGCCCGTGGTTTTCTTATCGGGTCAGCGCCAAATGTGAAGGCTCACCTTGAATGCACCGGCTTGATGCTCTCTGATACGGCACGGATCTATTCTGTTCCTGAACTTGAAGCGACCGTCAAGGATGCTGAACTCTCGCACGAAGCAGCGGTCGGGCGCATATCAGAGGAAGAGATTGCATACCTTACAGCACGGGGTCTTTCAGAAGAGGAAGCTGCGGGTGCGATCGTACGCGGATTCTTGAATGTGGATATCAAAGGATTACCGGCAGCTCTTGGTGCGCAGGTACGTCAAATGATCAGGATGAGCGCTGAAGTGCTTTAAGTGAGATCACTTAATACACTATACCTGCACCTGGGTCAACATAGGGTCTGATAAAAAAAATCAAACGATGAAGCTCTCTACAGCAAAGCTGTGGGGAACTTCATTTGAAGCAAAAAAAGTTATTTTTCAAAAGATTCTACAGCCTGTCGAATCATGATCATACTATCTTCTCCCAATTACTGTCATGTAAATAACACTTTCCTCTGTACCATCCACACCCAGCAGATCGTTTACCTCATCATCGTAGAGTGCACCGATCTGGCAGCTGCCAAGATTCATTGCAACAGCAGCTAACGCCACGTTCTGGGCTATGTGCCCGGCATCTAAATACACATAGCGATAGGCTCTCTGTTTGTACTTCCACTTTGAACGTTGAAAAATTGCAGTCCAGATGAAGACGACATTAGCATGATGTGCGATCCCCTGATCAAGGGCAGCGTGTGCAATGCGGATTCGAAAATCTCCGGACACAAGAAGATCGAGTTCATGTACCTCAACTGAATAGTGATAAATCCCCGGGTCAATGTCCTCCACAAAATTAACCGCAAGATACGTTTCTACTGGATATAATGCTCCGGCTGATGGTGCTGTCCTGAAACCGAATTCATGATCAGTTATTCCCTGTGCTGCCCACAATAATTGAGACAGCTCTGATTTTGTGATAAGCTCATCTTTGAAGTCTCTGACACTTCTGCGGTGCCCTATGATATCCCATAGTGATGCTTCACCTTTGTGTTTAGGAGGGTCCAGCCTGACCTTTGGAGCAGAAGGATACTGCTTATATGTGCCAGGTTTACTTGAGAAATCCGGATATCCTCCGGGGAGAAGTCCTCGTTCATATTTAGTATCTTGCTGGAAGGTGTCTCCAATTCTATTTTTTACATCGTTATCTATATGGACCATTAGAAAGTCATAAGGTACTCCTTAATAAATAATTTATCCTGCAATATATTCAATAGCTCAAAGCAATTCAAATTTTATTGCAAATCCTTTAGGATAGACTGATCATTTAGCCACAGTTGATATTCCAGGCAGTCATACTTCAAGGCACATCACAGCACACGTTCGAATAACCTGCCCTAAGAAGGATTCTTGCACCAATACTACATGAATCTTTCAAACCTTTCCGCCTTCGCCTTGCATATTGGACACACTCCGGGAGGTCCGTCCCGTGCACATAAGTATCCGCAGACGCGGCATCTCCACATAGGGAACGGGAGGGAGGATATCGTAGCGGGCATCTGCTCTCTCCTCTTCCTTTCTTCAAGTGGTTTACGCCTTTCGGGCATGGGCGCTACATTTTTTTCACCTTCGATGACACTCTCTGATACATAGAGTCCACAATAACAGGCGCCGTACTCCTCTACATCCTGGTCTCTATAATCACAGGGACAGATGATGTCAAGGTCGTCATCTTTATCACCGGTTGCTAATCTGCATGGGCATGCCCGGTATCCATATCTCTTCTCGTTCACAAGCATTCCACTGACCAGATTCTTAGCGTGCTCGACATCGGGATTTAAGTGGTATCCTGCCTCTTCAGCCTCTTTATTCAGATGAGCATAAAGTTCATCTGTGCCAGTCTCTATTATCTCCTTCATTTCCCCAAAACCTCCCTGATCCTCCCTTCATTATAGCCTATAATGCATGTTTTATCATCGATCACCAGTGTGGGAAATGAGCATACTGGGTTATGGATCTTCATCACATCCAGAATTTTTTCTTTTTCATCTTCTTCCAGTAAATCGACATATACGTAGTGGAAATCCACACCTAATTCTGTTAGCAGCTTCTTTGTCTTCTTGCACCAAACACATGTGCTTAAAGCATAAAGTACAATGTTCCCTTTATCCTCACCTTGGATATGCACCATTGTCATAACATAACACCACCTGGCATTTCTTAAATCAATACGGTGTCGCTTGGGTAGATAAACTTTATCATGGCAGCATCCTCAATACTTCTCCCCTACCAGTATCAGGTCATTTCCCATCCCTGTAACCGATGGTTCCCTGCTCAAGCGCTCAAGTATTTCGGTAACCTGATTATATGATCTTTCCTCCCATTTCGTTGCCTTTCGCATCTTTTCAGGAAGATAGTATACAAAATCTCCGTAGATTCCAGTGACCTTAATACCATTCCTCTCAAAGGTCTCCTCAAGCTCTCCTAAACACCCTCCCTAAACCATGAGCCTCACAGGCATGATCCAGCTCAGACCTGATCAACTTAAGCGCAGTCCCTGAATCTCTGCCATACTCCAGGATCACAGCCCAATAACGGCTGGAAACATCCACACAGATCCTACCATCCCTCTTTGTTACCCTGGAAAGCTCCATAACCGCTTTTGAAGGTTCGGTCGCAAGGGAGATTGGTCCCCTCACAGCGAGCACGAGATCAAATAACTCGTCAGGAAATGGAAGGGCGGCGATGTCTGTTTCTATGATCTCAACCTTTTCTGATAATTCATGCTTTCGCATTTTCTCCTCTGCCACCCTCAGTTGCCCTGGTGATATATCACAGAGTGTTACCTCATACCCCATCCCTGCAAGAGGAAATGCCACCATACCAGTTCCCCCGCCGGCATCAAGGATTCTTGCAGTCTTATCTTCAGGAAGATATTCCTTTATCTCAATCGTAATACCCCACAGCTCTGCTGCGGTTGGGTGTGCCGGCGCAACGTTTGACTAAACCATTAATCTGACGAAGATGAGTTGTAAGCATTCTATGTTTCCCTCCATCCCAGCAATTCCGTATCTCCCAGATTGACGTTCACCCTCCACTTCTTATCCCACACCCTGCTCTTCGGTCCGGAAGGGTCGAGCTTGACGTATTCACGGGAAGCGTAATTTTCCAGCACATCTGCATCAATACCAAACCTTTCAAGCAGGTACCCTAATCTTGAACACAGGCTCCTGTTCTTCATATCAATGGCGAACCTGAAAAGTCTGTCAGGTTCGATACTGTCCTTTGCATTATAGACCGCTTTGGCGACCTCGGATATTCCGCCGGCATTGTCTGGAAGGTCAAGACTGTCGATTATGGCCTTTTCCTCTTCGGCAATGAGAAAATCAAGGTCACCTATCCTTTCCTTCCTGTAACCGAAAAACTTCCGCGGGTTCACCAGTACATATTTGAACCTGAAACCATTGAACTCCACTTTTACCTTTTTTCTTGTAGAAGCAAGAAAGACTACAGCTGGGACCTGCTCGGTGAAGCCGTAGAAGTTCAGGGCGCTCCAGTAACTTATGTATGAAGGATAAACGACATGGGATGCAATGAAAAATGGATTGGACAGCACACGTTCGGGCTCGAAGCCCAGCAATAAGTACTTGCCTTTTTCGATAGACCTGATAAATCCTTTGTCTTTAAGATTGGGGATGCATGTATAGGCCTTTTTCACAGGGATGTTCAGTATGCATGCCAGGTCGCGAACCGTGAAGTAATACAGTTCTTTGTCGAAAAGTGTTTTAATAATGTAATTCGTGGAAAGATTTACTGTATTATCCATGTAATTATATACACGATTTACATAAATAAAAAGTTAACCCTGATGTTATGGATGCGTAATATTACTATTCAAACCCTTTCCTTAACCTTCTCATCAACCCTGATATCAGAAATAACAGTCTCTGGATAATTCCCAGTCTCATCCTTCTCAGCAGACTTCACCATATCCCACACCGTAAGCAACGCCACCGACACCCCATGCAGAGCCTCCATCTCAACCCCGGTTTTCCCGACCGAACGCACTTCTACCACAGCATCCACCCTGTCCTCTTTTACATCAAACTCCACGTCCACATGGGTGATGGGTATCTGGTGGCACATAGGTATAGTATCCCAGGTGCGTTTCACAGCCTGCACCGCCGCTATCCTGACAGTGGCCAGTACGTCCCCCTTCTCAAAAGTGCGGCTGCGAATAGCCTCGATGGTAGTGGATTTAAGCCGGATATGTCCAGAAGCCACTGCCCGCCTGATAGACTCGGACTTATCGCTGATATCCACCATCCTGGCCCGGCCTTCGTGTATGTGTGTAAAAATCTCATCCATGTTTCTAGTCAATCCTGATATGTTTTCGCTGCTGGTAATCTTCAAGTGCCTGTTCCAGGTCATCAGAGAGCGTTTGTGCCTCTTGAAGGTTTAATTTTAACACAGTCTCATCCTCACCGTGGCGCACCACCAGCCTGACCCTGTTACGTTCCAGTTCTACAAGTATTTCCCTCAATTCCTCACCCCATTAAATTTTCATGGCAGCCGGGATATTGTCAATCAGGTCAGTGGCTAACAGCCCTGCCCCCAGTTTCTCATAAACTATATCCCCTGCCCGTCCGCAAATATAAGCCGCCGCCGCCGCAGCTTCAATAGCGTTATGCCTGGCAAACAGTGCCCCTGTAATACCTGCCAGCACATCCCCGGTACCGCCTACGGTCATGCCGGGATTGCCTGTGCGGTTGACCATGGCGCCCTGGCCGTCAGAAATGATATCTTCTGGCCCTTTGAGCAACACTACAGTGCCATTGTCGGCTGCGAACCTGTTGACCATACTCACACGTCTATCAAGGTCATCAGGCACCTCCTCGTCTCCAAGCGCTTTGAATTCACCCGCATGAGGCGTGACTATTATATCGCAGCCGTAATGGTTCAGCGGAGTTTCGAGCGCGGCCAACCCGTCAGCATCCACTACAACCCGGCTGCACATTGGCAGTATCTCTTCGATGGCAGATAGAGTTTCATCATCCCTGCCCAGTCCCATACCGATCACTACTACGTCATGAGCCTGAATAAGTTCTTCCAGGACAGGTATGTCCTGCCTGTGCAGTCGTTTCTTTGATAGTTTCCTGACTATCAGGTTAGGTGAAAAGGATGCCACTATACCGGCAACGCTCTTCGGGACTGCCACGGTCACAATATCAGCACCCGTCCGCAGTGCCGCCATTCCTGAAAGGGCCGGCGCACCGGTATATGCACCGCCGCCGATAATCAACACCCGCCCACCTTCACCTTTATGGCTATCAGCCCGCCGGCCGGTTACCAGTTTCAGGTCACCAGGTCCGACTATAGTCTCGGCTTCAGGCGGGATGCCGATATCTGCCACTGCAATCTCTTTAATATAGTCCTTTGCGACATTTTCCAGCAGACCCGGCTTTGGTAGGTGGAAGGTAACCGTTACATCGGACTTGACCGCTTTTTCGAACTTGCCACCGTTAGGGTCCATGCCTGATGGCACATCTACACTGACCACCTTAGCGTCAGAACCGTTTATCATGTCAATAACTGTTGTTTCAGGTTCTCTTATGGGCCCCTTTATGCCAGTGCCGAAAATTGCGTCCACTATTACATCACAATCTGAGAAATAAGCAGGGTCCAGGCCTGATACATCTGTCACTTCGATGACAGGTATGCCGATGCTCTTGAGAATGGAAAGATTCCTGGCAGCCTCAGGTGTCTTGACATCACCGGACTTACCCAAAAGTAATACCCTCACCTCATAACCGGTCATGTGCCGGGCCGCTACGAAAGCATCTCCCCCGTTGTTTCCCCGGCCGGCCACTATTAATACTCGCTCCCTGGTGGGAAGGTTCATCACCTCAGCAGCCACTGCCGAGCCTGCATTCTCCATTAACTGGAGCCTGGACAGTCCTAGATATTCGCAATTTGTATCCAGCGCATCCATCCGCCTGGAAGTAATGGTTTTCATGTCTGAATTTCCCCAATGTTACTTAATTAATGTTTTATAGGGCATGATATAAATTAATTGTTTATTGGAGACCGTTACATTACATGTTGGTATTATCAAACTAACCGCAGATGAACGCCGATAAACGCGGATACGCTGCCTGGAAATCTGCGTTCATCTGCGGTTTTATCAAATTCACCAACACGAATTGTAACGGTCTCGTTTATTGTCAGTTTTTGGTCAATCACAGACAAAACCTATTTATTCATGTAATTGATTTCAACACTAAATCAGGATATGTAGAAACACGGAGTACTTGGATGCATCTTATAATTACAGAAAAACACAATACTGCAAAGCGTATATCTGAAATACTGGCCCCGAAAAAGCCAAAGCAGGTTAGGGTTAGCGGGGTTGATACATACCAGTGGGACGGTACCACTGTGATGGGATTGAGTGGTCACATCGTTTCAGTGGATTTTCCCAAAGAGTATAATAACTGGCAGAAAGTTGACAGCAGGGAACTGATAAATGCCGAAATAATCACATCTCCCACCCAGCGTAAAATAGTAACTGCGCTTCGCAAACTTGGTAAAGAAGCAGACCACGTCACCATTGCCACTGACTTTGACCGAGAAGGTGAACTTATCGGGGTAGAAGCCCTGCGCATTGTAGAGAAGGTCAGCAAGGACATACAGGTGGACCGGGTACATTACAGTACCATTACCAAAACAGAGATACTTGATGCATTTAAAAACCTCCATCCCGTAGATTTCAACCTGGCTGCAGCAGGTCAGAGCAGGCAGGTCATTGACCTGATATGGGGTGCGGCGCTCACCAGATACATCTCCACTACTTCCGGAAGGCTGGGCAATCTGTTCCTGAGCGTGGGGCGAGTCCAGACCCCTACACTGGCGCTGCTGGTAGATAAGGAACGTGAGCGACTGGCACATGTATCCCGGCCGTACTGGGAGATAATGGCAACACTGGCCAATGGCATTGAGTTTGAGGTCAAACACAAGGCTGGCCGTATATGGGATGAGAACGACGCCAAAGGGATATTCGGTAAACTGGGCGATACTGCCGAGGTAACTAATCTCAAGGCGAAAGAGAGAATTGACCAGCCGCCAATGCCTTTCAATACCACCGAATTTATCAGGGCAGCCAGTAGTATCGGTTTTACCCCATCCAATGCCATGAGGATTGCAGAGAGCCTGTATATGAACGGTTTCATTTCATACCCCAGGACCGACAATACGGTCTATCCGGCAAGTATTGACCTGAGGAAACTTATCGAGAGTCTGGGTAAAGGCGTGTTCAAGCCTTATGTAGAGAGTCTGCTAAAGCAAAATGAATTAACACCTACGCGGGGTAAAAAGGAGACCACCGACCATCCCCCGGTCATGCCCGCGACATTTGTTGAGCGTTCCAAACTCAAGGACGATGAATGGAAGATATATGAAATGGTGGTGCGACGTTTCTTTGCCACTTTTGCATCTCCAGCCAAATGGAGGACCATGCAGGCACTGTTCGATATCTCTGGAGAGGAGTTCAGGGGCAGGGGCGCGAATCTGATGGAAGAAGGATGGCGCTGGTATTATCCGTATAATACACCTGAGGATATGATACTGCCGGACCTTAAAGTGGGACAGGCGCTTACCGTTGTTGATAAAAAATTGGTGGATAAAGAGACACAGCCGCCGGGAAGGTACGGACAGGGCAGGCTTATCAAGGTAATGGAAGATCTGGGACTTGGTACTAAATCCACCAGGCACGAGATTATATCCAAACTTTATAGCAGAGCGTACGTGCACGGCAACCCGCTGCAACCTACAAATATTGCCATGGCAGTGATAGGGACTTTGA
Organism: Candidatus Methanocomedens sp.; assembly: GCA_013374385.1. Classification (GTDB taxonomy): domain Archaea; phylum Halobacteriota; class Methanosarcinia; order Methanosarcinales; family Methanocomedenaceae; genus Methanocomedens_B. The sequence continues at coordinate 13,828 of QBUR01000188.1, forward strand.
AGACGTATGCGGATACCATCACCAAACCGGAAATGACTGCCACACTTGAACAGGAGATGGACCTGATAAGCGAGGGTGCCAAGACCGAGGATGAAGTGGTTGACGAGTCCAGGATAATGTTAAGCGCGGTATTCGATGACCTTAACAAGAACAATGAAAAGATTACCGAAGAGCTGCGCACCGGTATGCGTGAAGATAAGATTATCGGCACATGCGAAAAGTGCAAAAGCGACCTGATAATCAGGCGCTCAAAGAAGGGAGGGCGGTTCATTGGGTGTACCGGTTACCCTGACTGTGACTTCTCACTGCCGCTGCCCAAAAGCGGGCAGATAGTTGTCACTGATAAGTTGTGTGAGATGCACAATATGAACCATATCAAGATTATCACAAAAGGCAAACGGCCATGGGATCTGGGCTGTTCTTACTGTAATTTCATTGAGTGGCAAAAAACCCTTAAGGATAAGGATACTGACGATAAAAAAAAGTAATATGATTCAACGCTTTGGCAGTGGAGACCCTGTACGTATGTTTGTTGCGGGACTGCATGGTGATGAGTGGGAAACTACATCCACCTTACTTGAACAACTTTCCCTGCCCGATACCGGGACCCTCCTTATTATGCCAAAGGTTTCTGATAATGAATACCTGAGCACATTGGACAGGGATTACTACACAACATACGCGCCCCACCTTCGTGAGGCCATTGTGACGTATAAACCATCCATTTACCTGGAACTCCATTGCTATTCAAAGGAGAGTTTTTCGGCCCTGGTAGGGGATGGCAGGTTTGAACGCTATGGTGTGCCTGCATACATTGAGATTGAGGCAGGGATATTGATGGGTTCGGTATCACCCAGGGTGAGGAGGGATTATTTCACGCCTGATAATTTGTGCGTATCATTCGAGATGCCAAGGAACCCGTCAGAGCAGTCCCTGAGTGTTATTCGCAATCTGCTTGACGTGGTAAAGGAATGCTGGAGCCGTCAGGGGTTTGTGGCTTATATGTCACAGCATTATCCTGAACAGACTGCAGTGGCTGTAAAGAATTATTTGCAGTTCTACGGGCACTTATATTGAAGCGACACAATGCCAAAATCCAGTTATCCAAACGAATGTGTCAAATGCAGATACGACTACCTGAAGTTGGTGACAAGAAATACCTTATTTTTGAAACAGTGATTGTTAAAGTTAAATCACTACACGGATTAAGCAAAATAATATAATGCTTTGATGTTATTATAGGCTCAATTTATGGAGTAGAATACAATGAAGGGAAATGTTTGGAAATTTGGAAACGATATTGATACTGACGCTGTCATACCTGGCAGGTATCTTACCATTAACACACCCGATGAACTGGCAGAGCATGCCTTTGAGGGTGTAAGACCAGAGTTCGCGGGTGAGGTCAAGCCGGGAGATATAATCATCGGAGGAACCAATTTTGGATGCGGTTCAAGCCGGGAGCATGCACCTCTGGCACTGAAAGGTGCAAAGGTGAAATGCATTATTGCCAAGAGCTTTGCCCGTATCTTTTTCAGGAACTCTATAAATATAGGTTTGCCGCTTCTGGAATGTGCAGAGACGGACCGTATCCAGGAAGGGGATGAACTTGATGTGGATATTGCATCAGGTGTCATTATTAACAAAACCCGGGACGAGACTTACCAGGCTACGGGACTGCCCGATTTCCTGCGTGGTATCGTGGATGCCGGTGGACTTATCGAATATACCAGGCAGCAGGTGAGCGCATGAGCCAGCATAAAGTACCAGTGATAGCAGGGGACGGCATAGGTCCCGAGATTATTGCGGAAGGCCGGAAGGTCATTGATGCAGCTGGCGAAGTATATGGGTTTGATGTGGAATGGATAGATTATCCCCATGGTGCAAACCATTACCTTGAGACCGGGGAATTGATCTCAGAGGATGCCCTCAAGGAACTGAATACGTACAAAAATATTTACCTGGGCAGTATCGGCGACCCCAGGGTGGCGCCAGGTGTGCTTGAGAAGGGCGTGCTGCTGGCGGCGCGGTTCTATTTTGACCAGTATATCAACCTGCGTCCCATCAAGCTGTTGGAGGGTGTGTGGTGTCCTATTAAGGACAAGACGCCAGCTGATATCGACTTCACAGTGGTGCGCGAGAATACCGAGGACTTCTATATTGGTATTGGCGGCAGGGCAAAGCGGGGCGAGAGTAAGGCATTGCTGAATGTGGCGCGCAGCCTGTACAATGCAAAGTTCGGGCTGGATATTGAGACCGATAGCGAGGAGATTGGCTACCAGATTGGCATGATCAGCAAGGAGGGCACCCAGCGGGTGATTAAGTATGCTTTTGAGCTGGCTGTGGGGAGCAAGAAGCATGTATCGTCAGTGGATAAGGCAAATGTGCTCACTGATATCTACGGGTTCTGGCGCGAGGAGTTCGAGTCTGTTGCGAGCGGGTACCCGGATGTGACCACGGATTTCAATTACGTGGATGCGGTTACCATGTGGTTCGTGAAGAACCCCGAGTTCTTTGACGTTGTGGTGACGCCCAATATGTTCGGTGATATCATCACTGACCTGGGCGCCATGGTACAGGGCGGACTGGGACTGGCACCGGGTGGCAATATCAATCCCCAGGGTACGAGCATGTTCGAGCCTATTCATGGTAGTGCGCCGAAGTATACGGGTATGAACCGGGCTAATCCTATTGCTACTATCTGGGCCGGGGCTATGATGGTGGAGCAGATGGGCGAGAAGGGGGCTGCTGATGCTATTGTGGCTGCTATTGAGCGGGATATTAAGGAGGCGAAGGTGCTGACTAAGGATATGGGCGGCAGTAGCGGTACTTCTGATGTTGGCGATGAGATTGCGAGGCTTGTGAGGGATATGGCTTGAGGTAGGGGTTGTGGGGGGGATATGCAGGAGGGGGTCCTGTGTATCCTGCTGGTTGATGTGGTAAAGGGGGTTCTAGGGGGCTGTAGATTGTATGGGATATACGCGTGACTGCGAGGAGGGGGATTTATGCTCCCTGAATAGAATGGGGCCAAAACAACAAGCTCTATGTTCAAAGAGCTTACAGGATTATATCAAAGCTAAGTATTCATCAGAGGTATGGAATGAAAGGTTCTGAGAATGAAAATATTGGCATCAGCGGTGTAATAGAAATTTTGAAATCCAAGAACCGTGATATCGAGTTTGTTAGAATTCCCTTATTTGAAATATCGGCAAAAGATTTTCTTATTTTTGCTAAATCTGACTTTAAAGATAATGATGAAAAAGGGTTAATAAACGCTCTAAGCAATGCAAAGAGAGCTATTTCTAATAGAATGGATGAGATGATAAAATTATCATTCCTACAAAAAATTAGTTCAAAAAAAAGATGGAATATTCCTACAAAAATGGATAAATTGAGTGTGATAGGGATCTTTGTACCACGTCTATTACAAAGAAAGATCACTTCAAAGCGAAATATTTTGGAGCATGAATATATTAGACCAAAGGACTCCCAAGAAGTCGAGGATGTAATTGAGATTGCCGAATTATTTTTAGCAAGTACAGAAAAATACATTGAATTTGGACTTCTTGGCGCAATTGATTTACTTGGATACAATTATGCGATTTTCAATATAACGTCTGAACAAATAGAAATCTATACGGAAAAACATGAAGAAATT
>QBUR01000143.1 GCA_013374385.1 Candidatus Methanocomedens sp.
CCGATAGTGTAGCACGGCCAATCATGCAGGACTCTCACTCCTGCGACTGGGGTTCAAATCCCCATCGGAGCACTTAATATTATTTTTCACTCCTATTTTCCGTAGGCTTATTTTTAGGAATAACAAAGCATTGCAACAATCAAAACAACAGCAACCTATCCTTAATCCCTTCAATCCTATCCACAGCCGCCCCTCCTGCTTCCACAGGCGACCGCCCTGCCAGGTCGGCCTCCACCATTGAAATATCATAAGGAAGCATTCCCAACACCGGTATCCCCAGTTCTTTCAGCCTGGATTCAACAATACCAATATCCTCTTCCCTAACCTTATTTATCACAGCAGCGAACTTCCCAATCCCAAGTTCAGTGCCCAACCTCTTAATCCTTTCAGCCGTCTCAATACTGCGGGAACCCGGTTCCACCACTACAATCATCAGGTCGATACCCTTAGTGGTCCCCCTGCCCAGATGCTCGATACCAGCCTCCATATCCATTATGACCACTGAAGATTCCCTGAGCACCACATGCCGCAACAGTGCCCTTAAAAACGAAGACGCAGGACACATACAACCTGACCCGCCTCGCTCAACGGTACCCATTACCAGCATCCTCACCCCATCAGGTCCCACCGCACCGAAACGCTCCACCACATCATCCACCTTCGGGTTCATCCTGAACATCCCGTCCGGACCACCTGCCCGCTCATCAATTAACTCCTTATATTCGGTCAAAGGTCCAGGAGGATTATCAATACCCAGCGCAGACGCCAGGTTCATATCCGGGTCCGCATCTATTGCCAGCACATCCATACCGTCCCTTGCCATAAGCCGTGCCAGCGTACCTGCCAGGGTGGTCTTGCCCACCCCCCCTTTTCCTGTGATAGCGATTTTCATGAATTGAATGATGAGATTATACTTCGATAAGTTCTACGCAAATACTGTCGTTCAAGATTATCAATGCACCGTACCCCTGCGATGCCTTCCCCACATTGACTATAGTGGTATTACCATTCATTGCCGTACCCCTGGCCTCGTGAATATGCCCGCATACGATGAGGTCAAAGCGGTTCATGAATCTGGCAATTGCATGGCTGCCCACATGCCCGACAGAAAGTTCATCCACATAACCAAAAGGAGGAGCATGACTCAATAATATATTCCTGATACCCGAGCAAGAGCTTAGCATATCATCAATTGCTTTTTCCATATCTTCGTCAGTAAGTTCAAACGGGGTGTTAAAAGGCGTACTGTTTGAACCTCCCAGCCCCATAAAACTTGCATCACCCATTGGGTAACATTTCTGATGCAGATTAATTGCACTTGAACTATCCAATACCTCCAGTATGCTGGTCTGGTCGCAGTTACCAGGTATGGCCAGTACAGGCACATTGAACATGTCGATAAGTTCAAGTGCATTCTCATCAGGCCCGAAATTAGTTATATCGCCCGATATCAGTACGCCATCAATCTCACCAGCATGTTCAAGCAATGCCTGCACTTTTGAGAAATCCCCATGAAGGTCTGATAGTGCCAGTATTTTCATGAAATTACCCTTTAATTCATTTGCGTTAGACAGATATATGTCTTGTGCATTTTACATTTGCATGCGAGAGTTTATTGTAGTGGGACACAAAGCCGTAACAGACGGACAGTTCAACCTCAATGACCTTCCGGGTAGTGCTGGCAGGATGGACATAATGTGCCGTTGTGTGAACTCAGCACTGTTCCTGAGCCATGACCTGCGCAGGGATGTAGTCATTTACCTTATACTGCTGGGCGAACCTGAACCACCAAAGATAATAAAATTTAGTGGCCAGGATGTGCGCTACCTTAACCCTGACGAGCGCAGCAGCGGCTCACTTATTAAAAAAGCGCTGGAGTTAAAAGCGAGAATCAGGTGGAAAGAATCCACACCCGGTGTATGGGTGCGACAGGGAGACCTCGAAGACCTGCTGACTGAATTGAACATCAATGCCAGTGAAGATAATGAAGGGAGTGTTGATGAGGGCACAGATAATAAATTTTATTACCTCCATGAAGACGGTATCGACATAAGGAATCAGATGGAGGGAACTTTACCGCAACGGGCAACATTCATCCTGGGCGACCATGTGGGTATGACACCAGATGAGGAACAAAAAATAATGGATGCAGGTGCTCAATCCATTAATGTGGGACCGTTAAGCCTGCATGCTGACCACTGTATCATTATGGTCAATAACGAACTTGACAGAAAAAATAATTAAAGGAAAGGGTGCGATTAAAGCAACCCTGACCTCTGCAATACAAGCAAGTCTTCTGTACTGATCTTTTCACCCAGTTTGAACTGAGAGAATATCTCTTCTGCGTCGATTTTGGTCTGAGCCATGACAGCAGAATCCCTAGTCCTCTTACCCTTTCTTCTAAGACCCATCAAGGTCTTATCAATGTCACGTATCTCTTTTTGAGTCTTTATGAACTGGGCGTGCTGTTCATCAGCTGATTCCTGAATCTTTACGAAATCCTTGTGTACCGAATCAGAATCTGCCCGGACCTTGTCAGCCTCTTTAAAAGTGGCAATCATCTTTTCATGATATTCCTGGGCTGCATCGGCAAACACTTTCACCTGTTCATGGTACACTGAAGCCTCATCCCTTAATTTCTGTGCATCTTCAAGAAGAGTCTTGAGTTCCTGGTTACCTTCAAGTTGGGCCTTGCGGTGCTTGAATTCCTCGGTGAGATGCCCAATTTTTTCAACCAGTTCTCGTTCAGCACTGGATTTCATTACCTGGGTCTGCTGTTTAAATTCAAGAGTGTCAATTTCACGCCTCATCTCTTTCAAAGATGGGCCGCTACTAAGATTCAGATCTTTCCTGATTTTATCGATCTGAGCATAAAATTTATTAGCTTTCTCATTTAATTCATCACGCAGGGTCTTGTTCGAACCAACAGATTCATTGTTGGAATCTCTCTGGGTCTTAAGTTCCTGTGCTTCTTCAATGAGTTCTTTTGTGCGTTTATTAAGTTCATTACGCTTGCCAGCCAACGCACTGGCTTCAGTATTTAAACTGTTACGCTTGTCCTTATATTCCTCTGACTTTTCTTTAAGGTCAGTTTTCCTTTTTTGCAGTTCATCTAGCATTACCTAATAGTCCTCCTTCTCCAGCAATGAATGCTGGTATTTCATGCACCTCATAATGCACGATACAGTACGAGAGCAACCTGTCAGCACACCTACGTGCCAGGGCCACATCGATTTACCTTCCACACCACCGTGTCCATCGTACCTGATTCGTGAAATGCTATGTGAGCTAAAGGATAATACTGAAAAATTGATTCTCGAAAAATTTTATGTTTATCAAGTCTGTCCATCTTATTCCCAGGAAATCCACAAGTATTTCTACAATCAAAGCAACTATGAACGCTTTAGTGTTTTTCCTTTAAGGTAATTACATCCTCTTAACCTTTTCGGGTGATTTCAGCCTATTGCATCTCTTCTTAAGAGGATAATCAGTGATTCAAAGTTCACTCATAATGTGCACAATGGAGACAGTATCATGTTAGAAGAGGAATAAGAAATGACAGACTTAACGTAACTCATTCCAATGTAATATCTCCGCTGAGTGTCTTCATTGTTTCAAAGAAGCCGGGATATGAAATTTTAACTGACTCTGCCGTATCTATAACGGTATCCCCGACAACCAACCCTGCCACCGTCAAAGCCATCACAATACGATGGTCGTGCCAGCCGCTTACCTTGGCACCATGCAGGCCGCCGCCCCGTATTACCAGCTGGTCAGGCTCCTCTCTGATATCCACTCCCATCTTTGTTAGTTCTACGGTCATAGCATGCAGCCTGTCAGTCTCCTTGTACCTTACATGCCCGGCATTCTCTATCACCGTCTCGCCAACAGACAGCGCACCCAGCACTGCCAGTGTAGGCACAAGGTCAGGTGTCATGCTTACGTCAACGGTCACACCCGTCAACTTGCTTTTGTTCACCTTTACCTCACCTCGTTCCCGGTCCCATTCAAGGTCGGCACCCATGTTCTGAAGGATAGGAATAATAGCAGCATCGCCTTGCTTGTTCGGATACAGCCCCCTCACAGTTAACCCGCCACCTGCAAGGGCACCGGCAGCCAACAAGTATGATGCCGAAGAAAAATCGCCAGGCACCGTGTATTCGGTCAATTTGTATGATTGGTTCGGAGGAATTATGAAAGACAGGTGCCCATTATCGTCCTCAACAAGTTCTATTGCAATCCCCGCGCTTTCCAGCATCTCAATAGTAATTTCCACATACGGCCTGGATTTTAATTCACCGTCCACCTTGACCACGGTCAAGGTCTGGCACAGCGGGCAGGCCGTAAGCAGTGCGGAAAAAAACTGGCTGCTGATACTACCATCCATCACTGCCTCACCACCTTCTAATGGGCCTTTAACCACAATGGGTGCAATCCCATTATCCCTGGTAGATGTGACGCTGGCTCCAAGCTGATTCAGGACGTCAATAAGCGGTGTATTGGGCCGGGTGCGGATAGAATCATCCCCGGTCAGCACCGTTGTACCCTCACACAGGGCACTTACAGCCATCATAAACCGCAATGTGGTTCCGCTGTTTGCCACATCGATAACATTATCAGGCGTGACAGGTTTTCCGTTCACACCTTCCACAATTAGTCTGTCCCCCTCCTCCCGTATCACTGCACCCAATGCCCTGCATGCCTGAATAGTGGCAACAGTATCGGCAGACAGCAGGGGACGTTTTACAATAGTCCTGCCTGCCAGGGATGCCATGACCACAGCTCTATGGGTATAACTCTTGGAAGGGGGCGCAAGTGCTTCACCCTTCAGGACAGAACTGTTAACTTTTGCCTTCATTGTTTACCAAAGCCGCATTGTTAATTAGAGTTAGTTAATGTTAGTTGGTATTCGTTAGTGTAAGTGTGTTAGTTAGTGTTAATTGGTTTTCTCGAACATGGCCCTGACAAAACCCAAAAACGGTGGCGAAGGCCTGTTGGGTCTGCTCTTGAACTCGGGATGGAACTGGCTGGCAAAGAAAAAATTATGGCCAGGAATCTCAGCAATCTCCATCCTGTTCTTGTTCCTGCCAGTGAATTTTAAACCTGCCTTTTCCATTTCATCGATATACTTGGGATTTACTTCATACCTGTGACGATGCCGTTCAATTATCGCATCAGAGCCATATAGTTTATTGGCAAGGCTTCCCGGCGTCAGTTCTGCAAAATAATCGCCGAGCCTCATTGTAGCTCCCATATCCACGACCCCCTCCTGCTCAGGCAGCAGGTCTATCACCGGATGTTCGGTAGCAGCCAGTTCCGAGCTGTTGGCATCTTCATACCCCAACACATTCCTGGCAAACTCGATAACAGCAGTTTGCATTCCTAAGCATAACCCCAGATATGGTTTATTGTTCTCCCTGGCATATTTAACCGCAAGTATCTTACCCTCGGTTCCCCTTACTCCGAAACCACCGGGCACAAGTATTCCATCGTACTTTGAAAGCTGGTCAATGGATTCCGGTTTCTTCTCGTAATCCTCGGCATCCAGCCAGTAGGTATTGACCTTGCACCCCACCTCTATGCCTGCATGTTTCAGGCTTTCCCTGATGCTCAGGTACGAATCTTCCAGGTCAGTATATTTGCCCACAACAGCAACATCCACAGAACCGCTGATTGAGCGCATTTTATCCACCATCCGGCTCCACTCTTTAAGGTCATCTCTGGATTTCAAACCTAACTTGGACAGCAGGTAATCAGCAGCACCTTCATTTTCCAACTGCTGGGGTACCATATAAATATCTTCGGCATCATGGGCGCTTATCACCGCTTTTGCCGGCACGTCACAGAACAGGGCTATCTTTTCTTTGGTACCAGGTAGCACAGGCATTTTACATCTGGTAACTATCATGTCAGGGTGAAGACCTAATTGACGCAGTTCCTTAACCGAATGCTGTGTCGGTTTTGTTTTTTGTTCCCCCTGAGGGTCCATGGGCACAAGGGTCACATGGATGAATACTACGTCTTCCGTATCCTCTTCATTGTGTAATTGCCTGACAGCTTCCAAAAAAGGCATACTCTCAATATCACCCACCGTGCCGCCCACTTCCACCAGACATATCTGGGCACCACTGTTCTTGGCAACATTCCTTAACCGTTCTTTAATCTCATTGGTGACATGAGGAATTATCTGCACGGTCTTACCCAGGTAATCGCCCCTGCGCTCCTTATTAATGACCGCCTGGTACACTTTTCCTGTTGTGATGTTATGCTCCCGGGTCAGTTCAATATCAAGGAACCGTTCATAATTACCCAGGTCAAGGTCAGCCTCCCCGCCGTCCTTTAAAACAAAAACCTCACCATGCTGGAAAGGACTCATTGTCCCGGCATCGATATTTATGTACGGGTCAATCTTGATGGCCGTCACATCGTAACCTTTGTTTTTTAAAATCCGTCCCATTGAAGCGGCTGTAATACCCTTACCAAGTCCGCTCATCACACCGCCGGTTACAATGACATATTTCATAAAAGTCCTCAATTATTTCATTCTTTTTTTGTGAACAAATGTATGGCAGCGTACATTAGAATCACCATCAATATGATAGATGCTGCCACAGCACCTGTTAGTGGTTTTATCATATTGAACGTAAATGTAGCCAACAATACCACCATCGCAATCAGGACAAGTAGCAAGGGGACAATAAATGTCTCTAACTGATGAGGATGCCTGCCCGACCTGTCCGCTTCAGAATTACTATCTGGTTCATAACTCATATCAGATGATGCTGCATACGCGGTCTTTTGTAAGTAACGAGGAGTGCCCAGTCTTTCGTCAACATCAACTGTGTGCCTGATTTTGACCTCAGTCGGTTTAATTCCGATGAATATCTTAAATGTATCAGATTTTGCACCATAACCGATAGACACCTTGATCTCCCCCTCCACCCATTCGTTTTTGGCAGGAAGATTTACCACTACTGGCATATATTCCTGGTTGGTCACATAGGGGTTTTCATGTAAGAACTTGACGTACTTCCTGACACGATTGTCAGCTGATAGATGAACATGGGTAGGATTGCCGTAATTACTTATCACCATTTCAAAACTGCAATAATTTCCAGGTCTTAAAGGCACTGTAATCTCAGGACTGTCAAATTCAATGGCAATGCCCGGATTGCGGTTAATATGTATTTGCTGCACTATTAGCGGCCTCTTAACATTATTCTCTCAGGTCGGGCGGAAGCATATTTGGAATGCTATCTTCTATGGGATAATGCTCATCACACTTTTTACAGAACAATGAGCCCGAAATAATCTCATTATCATCCTCTTTATCCACGGTAAGTACCAAGTCACCTTTACACATAGGACAGCATAATATTTCCATCAGTTCATGTTTCACAGTTTTCAACTCACAAAATTTTTTATCGATTTAATGGTTACGACATATTTGTTCATCAAATTATCGGTATATACTGGGCTGGCAATAATATTTGCTATATATATTAAAATAGGATATTCAGG
>QBUR01000142.1 GCA_013374385.1 Candidatus Methanocomedens sp.
CGCAGAGCTGTGGGGTATAACGATTAAGATTAAACGCTATCATTCAATAATTGCTTCTATTGTGACATTGGTCTTCATAGAATTGATAACAAGTGCACTTTGTTCGACCTGCTTAACTATCTTTCTTACGTTTTCTTTATCACTATCTGTCTTTATTCTTGATTTTACAACGATTTTTGTGAACATTAACTGGCCATCAACTTTTTCAAGTATACCTTCTGCACTGGATTCATAAGACATTAGATTGATGCCAGCTTTCTTTGCCTTTGTAATAAATGTTGTCAGGCAACATGCATGAGCAGATGCAACAAACAGTTCTTCAGGGCTAATAAAACCTTCCGGGCCATGAAACTCAGGTGGGGTGGCAAATTTAAAACTTGCCTTATCTCCGAAAAACATGGATGCTTGATACTCGCTATTCCATTTTAGTGTATTTGAGAAAATAAATTTAGTTTCCATTTTCCTTTCCTCATCCACGATAATACTTTAGTCAAATTGTTCGTTAAAAAAACCAAAGAGGTTACACAGAGAATATGAAACTCTGTGCACCTCTATCTCCTTTTAATCAGTCGCAATATATGTTGTTTCGATGCAATATTCGCATAAGAACCTGGGCAGGTCTTTTTCCATTGTTTTCACAGGCATAGGGTAATGACCTTCCCATATCTCCAGGTCTGCCCTTCGAGCATGTTCCATGCATAATCCCATGCCGCAGACTATGCAGATACTAACAGCTTCTTCTGTCTTGTTATTTTCATCACAGATAAAACATTTCAGCATATCTTTCACCACCTTAAATATTTTCCTTTAATGCCGCATGGCAGGGCGGACAGATTATTCGTTTGACATGTTCCAGATCCGGTTTTAATCTGACCGGATATGATCCATCCCAGACAGGAGTTTCCTCCCTGATCATGTGTTCACGGCATACCGCCATTCCACAGACAATACAAACCCCTACTGCATCGGAATGTTTTCCTTGTTCTGCACAGATATAACATTTCATAGTATTTTCACCTCTCTATTATAGTCTGTCATCAACTCCAGTACCGGTGTTACACTCCGGAATGTAGCAACTGACATCAATAAACTCACATTTCTCGCCGCATGAAGGACATTGATCCGGCGGCACATCAGCTTCAAATGTATATCCACAGTTCGAGCATTTCCAATTGACCATATTTATACCTCCTTTTCATTTCCAGTTGTGATTCCATTAAAAGACGATCATTTCACATACAGTGCACATTTACATGCTCCTCTTTGATCCATATCCCTGCTTCGATATACGCACGGACAGATGATCTTCTTGTCTTTCTCTTTATCACCTGATACTTCTCTGCAGCTACAGTACACTTCTCCATATTGTTTTTTATTGTTGGCAAGACCTTTTATTGCCATCATTACAATGTCATAATCAGGATTCAATTTGTATCCTGATGCTGACGCATTTGCTTTAGCCCACTCATACATCTCAGTTTCCAAATCTTCAGATTGTGCCACTATATATCACTTCTCCATTCTATATTCTTTTTTTTACTGTATATAAAGTATTACTATGCATACTCAAGTAAATCCAACCGAAGGGAGTATTTTCTTGCTTAATTTTTATAACAGTTAAGGTCATTATACAAAACCAGCATCTGCTCTACAGCATCCCGGATAATATACCCTGCCTCGTGCAATATAGTATCCCCAAGCTCTGTGTCCCGCTCCATACTTCCAGTGCACGGGTAGGCATGGTGAACCTCTGACACCGTCTCCTTGTAATCAGCCACATCAGACCACTTCAACTTCTTTGCCACGAACCATGTACATCCACAGGGGGCATCCCGCAACACCTCCACATGAGTAAAGGTCTGCCCGTCATCGCTGAGCCGTATCTCCAGCTCAGGCCTGCCGAAACCCATCCTCACAAACTCATCTATCACAGGCTTGCCAGTCATCTCCAGCGAACAAAATGGCTTGGGGAACTCGCACTCCACACCCATGGATTCCAGTTTTTCTGACAATTGCTTCTGCAATCCCAGTGGTGCCCACCCTGGCTCCTCCACAGGCACAATCACCGCCCTTGTACCAGTGGAGCCTACAACAAGGGGCAGACCTGCCAGCAGGTCAGGGTGAATACCCATAGCCAATATCAAATCGCACACTCCCATCTCTGGAAGGAACTCACCCGGTTCTTCAATAAATTCAGGTAATCCGGTCGGCAATTCATGTATCTCATAAACCAAATCCCCAAAAGACACCCTTCCGCTCCTGCACTTATCACACAGGTCGCCGCAGGATATGCAAAAATTGCTTGGGTTAACCAGATTGCCTACAACTTTAGCGCCGAACTCACCTGTATACAATATGCTGATTCGCATCTTAGACCTCTGCCTTGATGATTGCAATATATTCAGGGTCAATTATCCAGTTGGCCCACACCTTCTCTTCGACAACCATATTATCCCGATACGGTATGTTGATCCACAAGGCCTCCTTTTCGTCAAATAACATATGAATGGCTATGAACCTGTTGCCGTGGACCTCTTTCAGGAAATCTTCCTTTGACTGCGCCGTGGGTGTGGCCATGGGAAAATTCTTGCACCTGGCTTCAAAATTGGGACGCTTCATTTTAATCCGCTTCTTGAGTGCAGCATTCATATCCACGATAGGTGGGCCCATTATCTGCACACTTATCTTGATTTTTTGAGGGGTACTAATGAACAACTGGTTGAATGTAGTATCATCAATTGGGCCCGTAATATTACCGTATATCCCTTGCTTAGCCCTCTCGCCAATTTCCTGAATCTTCCTGACAACATTATCCAGCCCCCGGATTGTCCATAACTCCTGTCTGAGCATTTCCTGGTTATCATCGTAAATCGGTTCCAGCATCTTGCGGACCAGATTAACCGATTCATCCACTTTTGAGATGAGCACATTTCCTGCCGAATTTGCTGCGGTTTTCGGATGTTTGGCACGGTATTTCTTGGGACGGTCAGTAGTAGAATCTATCCAGCCCTTGTTGCGCAATCCTTCCAGGGTACGGTACACGATAGCATGCTGTACCTGGATAATCTTACTAATATCTTCGGCAGTCATCACTCCACTGACTACCAGTGCATGGTACGCCTGGGCTTCCTTGTGTGTCAGGTCAAGAGCCAGTAATGCACTCAATAATTGTTTATCCACTGAACTGGGGGGTTCTTTTATCATCTTTGTGTTGATAATATATGGGAACATATATATTCTTTTTCTTCAATACGTAATTGATAATGCTGTAAACCAAATGGTTATATAGCGGAATCTACAAAATTCCTATCATAAATTTAGTGGAGGTTAATAAGAATGACTGTAATGGAAGAAGGCGAAAAGTATACATGCAATATTTGCGGGAACGAAGTAACTGTGACTAAAGTCGGGGGCGGAACCCTGGTCTGTTGTGGAGAAGATATGGAACTCGTGAAATAGTACATGTAACCTGAAATTGGAGTAATGATAATGAACGAACACAAGAAGATTATTGAGAATATTGGAAATAAGTTAGGGTTTGAACCTCAAATACTGCATACAGTGGCTCAACTTGACCCCGATTTTCTTCAGGCATACCATAAATGTGATAAAAAAATGCTATCTGACGGGGCTTTGCCTGCAAAGATGAAAGTGCTTATGGCACTGGCTGTAGTAGCATCCCAGCGTTGCGAATCCTGTACTGTCGCGCAGATGAGAAGTGCATTGAACCAGGGTGCGACTAAAGAAGAGATTATGGAAACCATGGAAGTGGTATTCCTCACATCGGGCGCTCCGGGCGTGGCTTCATGCAGGGAAGCGTTGAAATTAGTGAAATGATTTAGTAGAGTGGGTACGATTATGGAAGAGAAGAATTTTTTTGATGGAATGAACCATCCAGCCAATGCGGCAGACCTTACTGACGCAGAAAAGAAACACATCCCGGTGATAGGCTCGCCGGGTAGTGTAAAACCAGGTGAACCCTTTGAGGTCAGTGTTACAGTGGGCAGCATCTCACACGTAATGGAACCAGCGCACCACATACAGTGGATTGAACTGTATGCCAATGAGAATTTCCTGGCCAGGGTTGCACTCACTCCCGGATTCACAAAAGCTATTGCTACATTGACGGTTGTGATGCAAGCAACCGGAAGTATAACATTAAAAGCTATAGAGCGATGCAATATCCACGGATTGTGGGAAAATACCAGAGATATTACTGTCGGTTAAGTGATTTGAAATATTTTTCAAGCAAAAAAAATGAACGAAAATTCAGAAATACATCCTGATAAGACACTGGACTGCATTGGGCTGTTCTGTCCCATACCTGTGTTCAATACCACAGAGACAATTAATGATATTGAAATAGGTGAAGTGCTTGAGGTGCTGACCGATGACCCGGCTTCGACACAGGATATTCCCAGATGGGCCAAGCGGACCGGGCACAAATTGTTGAAATTTGAGGACCAGGGTGATAATTTCCGATTCCTTATTGAGAGAACGAAATAATTAAGGAGATATGAAAGATGGGCGAAGAGATTTTATTATATGTCCAGACCAGTGGTGTGAGTACACCAGAGAGATTATATTCCCCTCTGGTACTTGCCCAGACCGCAAAGGCCATGGGTATAGAGGCAGCAATTTATTTTTTGGGCATGGGTGTTACAGTGGTAAAGAAAGGAGAAGCTGAAAAAGTGCAGGTCGGGAGTTTCCCAAACCTTAAGGAAGTACTTGACCAGACCACAGCCGCGGGTGTGAAACTCTATGTTTGTGAAGCCAGTACCCAGTTGATAGGTCTGGAGAAAGGTGAGTTCATCCCTGAAGTCGAAATCGTGGGGGCAGCAACCCTTAACGATCTGGTGCTGGAAGCTGACGGAACAATGTGGTTTTAAAAAGGTGGCTCAGATTGAACAGGGTATATATGGATAATGCTTCTGGTGCACCTGTGGATAAACGTGTGGTTGAAGCCATGCTCCCTTACTTTGATTCCAGGGTTGGCAATCCTACCTCGCTCCATGAATCGGGTGCCCAGGCCAGGAAAGCATTAGAAGGCGCCAGGGAGTCAGTGGCTGCTTTTATCGGGGCCGAAAGTAAGGAAATCATCTTTACCTCTGGCGGTACCGAATCCAATAATATTGCTTTAAGAGGTGCAGTGCAGCGTAAGAAAAAAAAGGGGAACCATATCATAATTTCTGCCGTGGAGCACATGTCAGTGGTCAATACCTGCAAGGACTTGCAGCGCGAAGGATTTGAGGTAACCACTGTGCCCGTAGACAAAGACGGATTGGTAGACCCCGGTCGCATTGCGCAAGAGGTCACAGACCAGACCATCCTGGTATCTTGCATGTATGCCAATGGTGAGATTGGTACCATCCAGCCGGTTCAGGGTATCGGTGTCATGGCAAGGGAGAAGGATATACTCTTCCATGTGGACGCTGTGGCTGCTGTCGGTAAGATACCTATTGATGTAATGGGGGACAATATCGACCTGCTGTCCCTCTCCTCAAATGACCTGTACGGTCCAAAGGGAGTGGGTGCACTGTACATAAGGTCGGGCGTACCGCTGCGGCCGGTGATGACAGGCGGGGGCCAGGAAAGGGGGTTGCGCTCCGGTTCAGAGAATATTTCCGGAATTGTTGGCATGGGAAAGGCATGTGAACTGGCAAAGCAGGAGATGGAGAATGATGCCAGGATGATGGAAGCACTGAGGGAGAAGTTGATAGATGGGGTACTTGGCAATATGAAGTATTCATATCTTACTGGTCACCGGACAAAGCGGCTTCCACACATTGCCAGTTTCAGGTTCAGTTTTATTGAAGGCGAGAGCATTATCATGAGCCTCAGCGACCTTGGAGTGGAGGCGTCTACTGGCTCTGCCTGCTCTGTCAAAACCCTGGAGCCGTCCCATGTACTCATCGCTATCGGGCTGCGGCATGAGGAAGCCCACGGGTCGCTGCTGCTGTCCCTTAATAAGTGGAATAATGAGGCAGATGTTGACCATGTGCTGGAGAGCCTGCCGCCTGTAGTGGACCGCTTGCGGGCTTTGTCACCGTTATACCAGGGAGATTAAGCGTTATGTCAATTGAATATTCAGAAAAAGTAAAGGACCATTTCAGGAATCCCAGGAATGTGGGAACCATTAAGGATGCGGATGCTACCGGACGGGTGGGAAATCCGGTTTGCGGTGATATGATGGAGATACAGCTTAAGGTTGAGGACAATATTATCAAGGATATTAAGTTCAAGACTTTTGGGTGTGCGTCTGCTATCGCCACCAGTAGCATGATTACAGAGATAGCAATGGGTAAGACCCTGGAAGAGGCGTTAGAGATTACCCGGCAGGATGTAGCTGATGAACTGGGTGGGCTGCCGCCTGTTAAGATGCATTGCTCTAATCTGGCTGCCGACGCCTTACATGCTGCTATCAAAGATTACAAGGAAAAACAGGAGAAAGGTATCGCTAAATTGGGCGAGAACGGGTATGAGGTGGCGGTGATCGGCGGCGGTGCGGCCGGACTGGCGACTGCTGCTATGTCTTCGTATGTGGGACTTAAGACTGTGATATTTGACGGCGGACAGTGGGGCGGTCTGCTTAACAAGCTATGTCCTGATAAGTTGATCGAGAATTATCCGGGCCTGACCGACAAGATGACCACCCGTGAGTTGACCCAGTCGCTGATGGATGATGCGAGTGGGCAGGACTCAGAAATGGTCAATGAATATGTGAATGATATTGAAATTGATGGTGACTTCAAGATTTTGACTACGGATTCGGGGACATACAAGGCCAGGATGCTGGTGCTGGCTTCGGGCAGTTCGCCTGCTAAATCCGATATAGCTGGCGTGGAGAAGTTTGCTTCAAACGATGGAGGTGTTTATTACCTGACTACAGACCCGTCCAAGCTGGCTGATAAGCGGGTGCTGGTGTATGGCAGGGGTTATAATGCTATGTCCACGGCCGGCTGTATTGGTGGGATTGCTGATAATATTACGCTGGTGACAGATGAGGCGTCGTTCATGGTTTCAGAGCGAGAGATGGATAGGGTGCAGTGCATTGAGGGGCTCAAGATGCTGACTTCGACTATTCTTATGGAGGTTCAGGGTGGTACAAAGGTTGAGAAGACTGTGCTGGAGGACCAGACCGAGGGCGAGAAGCTGGAAATTGTGGTGGATGCTGTGGTGCTGGCTACTGAGATGGTGCCGAATATCGGGCTTATGGAGAAGCTGGGTGTGGAGAAGGATGAGTCCGGGTTTGTGAAGACTGATAAGTACCAGCGGACCAGCCTGGATGGGGTGTATGCTATTGGGAATGTGGCATCAGATATTGATTTGCTGGTGGTGGCCGAGGCGCAGGGGACGATTGTGGCGCATGATGCTTATCGAAGGTTGAGGGGAAAGTAGGAATAAAATGTTTGGTAAATGATATATTG
>QBUR01000141.1 GCA_013374385.1 Candidatus Methanocomedens sp.
TTTAAAAATGAAAGATGCACCTTCAAAAAGTCATATATTAGAAGATAGTGATTTAGATAATATCAAGGCTACGGATGATTTTAATAGACTTATGAGTGAATATCTGCCAGAATGAAACAGGCTTAAAGCATGGATATCATCATTGCTGCTGTCATCATTCTGGCAGCCGGTGGGGCGCCCCTTCGGTAGTAAAGTACAATTTTGTGTACTCAAGTTAATCCGACCAAATGATGGATTTTCCAGTTTACTGCAATTTAACGCTATGAGCATTTACCTTAACTTTAACAACTCCAGCATTTTCTCCTTATCATTAGTCGGGAGCTTGCAGGCGTAGTTCTGACAAACGTAAGCTGTTGCTTTTCCTTCGATACTTTTCAGGTCACCTACAAATCCGGCAATATCGGCAATCTCAGGCAACTCCTCATCAGTTGGGTGGAAAATAACAACCTTATTTGGTATGAATGCATGTCTTAGAGCTTCCAACATTACCTTTGTATCCTCTTTGTTCGGATTGCCGGCAATAACTACTTCACTGGAAGGCCCAATTGCAAAGTCCAGCGCCTGCATGAGCATGGTATATCCCGCAGGTGAACGTGAGACTTTCCCGGAAAAAGCCAGTCCGGTTTCCATTGCTTTTTTTTCAAACTCTGAATTGCCTGTCATTCTGCCAAGACGTAATAAGTTCTGCATGGCAATGGAATTGCCGGCAGGAACTGCGCCGTCATAGAACTCCTTTTTCCGGAAAAGCATCTCCGTGTCCTCATCTGAAGTGAAGAAAAAACCGCCATTGTCTTCATCCCAGAAGTGTTTAAGTTGAAATTCAGTGAGTTCAAGAGCGTTTTTCAGGTATGACACTTTAAAAGTGGTCTCATAAAGTTCAAGCAACCCCCACACAAAAAAAGCATAATCATCCAGAAAAGCAGACACTGCTGATTCACCATCCCGGTAGCGGTGATAGAGTCCCTCTTCCTGTCTGCGCATTTTTGTTAAAATAAAATCTGCTGCCTTTATTGCAGCTAATTCATATTCTGGTTCACCAAAAACCCTGGCACCCTTTGCCAGCGCAGCTATCATCAATCCGTTCCAGTCTGTCAATATCTTGTCATCTTTACCTGGATGGATACGTTTTTCACGGGCAGTGAACAGTTTATGACGGGCAGATTCAAGGTGTTGTTTGAACTCATCTTCCTGCATCCCAAGCTCCAAAGCCAGTTCAGGAATGGATTTATCCAGGTAAGGTATATTCCTCCCTGTACTTTTTCCAGATACTTCATCCCTGAAATTACCATCATTGGAAATATTGAAAATCTTTATCGCCAGGTCAGCATTTTCTCCAAGTACACCCTGGATTTCCCCAAGGGTCCAAACATAGAATTTCCCCTCCACACCTTCACTATCTGCATCTTGTGCAGAATAAAAACCACCCTTTTGGTCGGTCATATCCCGTAGAACATAGGTGAAAACCTCATTCACTGTGTTTTCAAATTCCTGCCGTCCGGTGGCTTGATACCCCTCTATGTAAGCCATTGCCAGCAATGCCTGGTCATAGAGCATTTTTTCAAAATGCGGTACAAGCCATCTTGAATCAGTAGAATATCGGTGAAAGCCAAAGCCTATATGATCATAGATGCCTCCCCTGCCCATAGCGATAAGAGTATTTACAACCATGTGAAACGCCATATTATCCCCGGTCCGCTTCCAGTACCGAAGCAGGAAGTTCAAATTATGCGGTGATGGGAACTTGGGTGCATTACCAAAACCCCCGTTTTGTTCATCAAATACTCCAAATAGCTGCTCATATGTGTCATGTAAAGTCTCTTCATTTAGCTCATCTCCCTTCATAGATACTTCCCTGAGTGATGAAATAATCTTATCACCCAGACTGTCCACGTCATTTCTTTGCTTTTCCCACAGGTCTTTGACCTGGGGAATCAACTCCATCATCCCTACTCTTTGGTAAATACTTCTTTTAGGAATGTAAGTTCCTGCAAAAATTGGTTTCTTATCAGGTGATACGATTATGTTAAGCGGCCAACCACCGCTTCCGGTCATTGCAGTACACACTGCCATATAAAAACGGTCTATATCAGGTCTCTCCTCCCTATCGACTTTTATAGAGACGAAAACCTCATTCATTAACTCTGCCACTTCTTCATCTTCAAACGATTCCTGCTCCATCACATGGCACCAGTGGCATGTAGAATAACCAATTGACAGAAAGATGAGCTTATCTT
The DNA here is from genome assembly GCA_013374385.1 of Candidatus Methanocomedens sp. Taxonomy (GTDB): domain Archaea; phylum Halobacteriota; class Methanosarcinia; order Methanosarcinales; family Methanocomedenaceae; genus Methanocomedens_B. Next base: position 2,235 of record QBUR01000141.1, read on the forward strand.
CACGTTTTGCTTTATCAAAAGCTTCCGGATCCCATGAGTACCAATCCACTGGATTATATGCATGCTGGAGCAGGTATGGACTCTTCTGTGAGATCAGCCGATTAGGTTTTCTATTGGCCGGTCTGGTTCCTTCAAATATTATCATATCAGCATTCAACCAGTAAAGACATTAACTATTCCCGCTGGCCATTCCCAGGAAGTTCTCGATAATTTTCATCCCTACCTCTGTCAGCACAGACTCAGGATGGAACTGCATCCCTTCCACAGGATACTCCCTGTGCCGCAGCCCCATGATGATACCACCCCCGGTCCTGGCAGTAACCTCCAGCACATCCGGCAGGCTCTCCTCATCCACCACCAGGGAATGATACCGACCCCCCACTATTGTCGGGGGCAAGCCCGCATATAAACCACTATGGTAGTGTTTTAGTTTTATCTCAGACGTCTTACCGTGCACCGGACCGCTCGGCGAATGTATCACCCTGGCACCATAGGCAGCCGCAATGGCCTGGTGACCCAGACAAACACCCAGCACAGGCGTATTGGGCCCGAATGTCCTGATAATTTCAATGCAGTTACCGATATCAGTAAGATTGTGGGGGTTGCCCGGGCCCGGTGATATCACTATTGCATCCGGGTCAATCTGACAGACTTCATCCAGGCTTATGGTATTCGGCACCACCAGGGTATCAGGTTCAAAAACCGACACATAGTCCACCAGATTCCACACAAAGGAATCCTTATTGTTCACGAAAAGTACCTTCATATGCCACTTCCCAGCGCCTTTATCATAGCAGCCATTTTCCGCTCGGTCTCGTTAAACTCATAAGTAGGGTCAGAATCAGCCACAATACCGGCACCCGCCTGGATATATGCCTTCCCGGCCTTCATTACGACCGTACGGATAACGATGGCAAAATCCGCATCTCCATTAAGGGAATAATAACCAACACCGCCGCCGTAAGGTCCTCTGGCAGAGGTTTCCAGTTCATCGATTATCTCCATAGCCCTGATCTTGGGTGCCCCGGACAGGGTACCGGCAGGGAAAATAGCACGGGTTGCATCGAACTGGTCACATTCATCCCGCATTTGCCCGGTTACTGTACTTTCTATGTGCTGCAAATGTGAATATTTAATTACGCTCATAAAGTCCTCCACATTTACCGTGCCGGGTTTACTTACCATCCTCACATCATTCCGTCCAAGGTCAACCAGCATCACATGTTCAGCACGCTCTTTCTCATCATTCAGCATCTCCTGTGCCAGCACTTCATCTTCTTCGGGCGTGACTCCGCGGGGACAGGTACCTGCAATGGGATTTGTAATTACTTTCCTACTATGGACAGTCAGCAGTGTTTCCGGACTGGCGCCTATAATTCCTGTATCATCGAACTCGAACAGGTACATATATGGACTGGGGTTCACTTCCCTCAATTTATAATAGATTTCCATAGGGGTCTGCTTGATGTCCAACTCATATCGGCGTGATGGCACGACCTGGAAGATATCCCCGTCAATGATGTGCTGCCGTGCACGCTTTACGGCATCTTCGTATTGCTGCTGGTCTATATTACAAACCATATCTCCAATCAGGGAGGTTTGCGAGACAGGGGTAAATACAACATGTTTTGCTTCTTCAATGATATGTAGCAGTTTTATGGCATCGTCCTTTGCCTGTGCATAAACAGATGCAGCATCTTCTTCCTCACCAATAAACGGCGTCATAACCACATGGATGGTATCGGTCAGGTGGTCGAACACCACTGTCCTGCTCACCAGTGCGAACTGGGCATCAGGGAACTCTGAAGTATGGGCCGATGCTTTATCCATCCAGCAGTCATGTATCAGGTCATAGGAATTGAATCCGATGGCACCTCCGAGGAAAGTTTGCCTGTCAAAAGTGGTATTGTTCAAAAGCACGGTACCGTTGGCAGGGAAAGCTGCCCTTACAGCATCCAGGGTATCAAAACCCTGTTTAATTTCTCCAGTCAAACGATTTTTTTGCATCCCGTCTTCCCTGACCTCACAAACACTGTTCAGGTTATTTGAAATATGCTTTATCAGAGGTGTAAGGTCCGGATATTCCAGTGTTACTACCCGGTCCTTTACCGTAACCACAGCATCCGGGTCAGCTCCCACAAATGAGAAACGTGCATGACGCTGTTCCTTCTCAACCGACTCCAGCAAATAGGAATACTTGCAAGTTTCGCTGTTGTTCTCCCTTAAAGCATGATAAAGTTCAAAAGGAGTGCATCGTGCGCCAGTCTTAGCGCTCATCTGGATTATGGCGGGTCTGCTCCCTGCTGCCAGGTCGCAGAACTCGGTTTGGGTCAGATCAAGCTGAATATCATTCATAATAATGCTCCCCGTACCTGTTGGATGAATGTCTGTACCTTGTACCCGTCTTTATTGCCATCGGTCTCAACACCAGATGCCGTATCCACGGCATAAGGTCTGACTTTCCTGACAGCTTCGGCCACATTTTCTGGTTTCAGGCCGCCTGCCAATATAACAGGCAGAGGTGAGCCTGCGGTTATGGCCTGGCTTATGGTCCAGTCATGAACAGCGCCCGTGCCCCCTGTTTTGCCATCAACTTTCGTATCCAGGAGTATGGCATCTACAATGTGTTCCAGTTGCGATATGTATGCAAGTGTATTTCCAATGTCAGTATCCTGGTCAATATGTACGGTTTTGATAAGTTTCACGCGACTGGCTTCTTTGATTTTATTTAATTCCTCAACAGCCATGGAATTGTGTATTTGAACAGCATCAGGCCGTACACAATCTATTAATTCCATTGCTTGTTCAAAGTCATCAGGCATACACACCATTACGGATGTGACAAAGGGAGGTGTATTGGCAACAAGGTCCCTGGCAGTTTCCCGATCAATTTTGCGGGGAGTATCAACCGGGACCTCAGTAATGAATCCCACGGCATCTGCACCATAGCGTACTGCCATCCGGACTGAAATCAGGTCTTTCATGCCACATATTTTAACCCTGGGAACTGGGATACCGGTCTTTAACATATGGCTGCCTGCTGATTTTTGCATAAGTTCTCACAGATATTTATTCAACTGGTCCGGCACACCGGCAGTTTTCACGAAGTTCTTGAGCTTTACAAGTGCATTACCATTGTCTATGGTCTGCTGTGCCAGTTCTACACCATCATTCAGGTCAGATGCTTTCTCACCCACTACCAGCGCAGCGGCAGAGTTCATGACAACAATATCACGTTTAGCCCCTTTTTCTCCTTTCAATATTTTCACAATATCAGCAGCATTCTCCTGTGGTGTCCCGCCCCTGATATCAGGCATTGCTGCCCTGTTAATTCCCAGTTCTTCGGGAGTTAGCGAATAGGACTCCACATTCCCACCATTCAGTTCAGCCACTGTTGTCTGTCCAAGGTTGGATATTTCATCAAGGCCGCTGCCATGTACCACAAAAGCACGTTTTGTTCCCAGCAGGTTGAGTACATTTGCTATGGTAATACAAAGGGACTCATCAAATACCCCTATAACCTGAGCTTTGGCATTTGCCGGATTTGTCAGCGGTCCCAGGATATTGAACACAGTACGCACACCCAGTTCTTTTCTAGGCCCTCCTACTCGTTTCATGGATGGGTGAAAGATGGGGGCGAGCATGAACCCAATCCCTACCTGTTCAATGGACTGTTCAACTTTTTCAGGAGGCAGGTCGATGCTGACACCTAGCTCTTTTAATACGTCCGCACTTCCTGACTTAGAAGTAATGGAATAGTTTCCGTGCTTGGCTACAGGTACTCCAGCAGCAGAAGTTACGATAGCTGAGGCCGTGCTCACATTGATGGTATGGGACGAATCTCCGCCAGTACCACACGTATCCACCAACGCGCTGCTGACCTTTGGGTTTATGGTATTGGCTGCCTTTTTCATGCCCCTGGCCAGGCCAGCTATCTCCTGGGACGATTCACCTTTCATCTTGAGTGCTATCAGGAATGCACCTATCTGGGCATCAGTAGCATCTGCAAAGATATTGCCAATGGCAGATTCTGCTTCGTCTGATGACAGGTCGTGTCCTGAAGTTATTTTCTGGATAAATTCCTGCATATTACATCACCAATATAATGTATATTTTTGTACATTGGTGTATAGATGAGTACAGCATATTTATACTTTGTGACATCAAAACAGTTATAAGATATGCTTTTGAATTAAAGAACGTTAACAAAAGGATAGGTCCTAAATGAATCCAAAAATTGGTATCCAGATCATAGCAGCTTTTATGATAATATCCATGGTGCTCTCTTCAGTGATTTATTTCATTGGAGATGACAGCTCAGATAATGGAGACATCCAATCTATTAGTACTGTAACTGAAGATTATTTCAATGTCGGTGGGAAACTGGTATTCCATAATTTCAAATCCATAACCGATGGTCTGCAGATGTCAACACCAAATGTCACATCAGCCCTGTTCGTTGATGTGGATTATATTAATTACACTGCTTCCCAGACATGGCATGAACAATTGTCATACGAGATCACCACTGTTATACAATTATTGAGTAGTCAGGTTGACGACCTGTACCAAAGCAGTACCCTACAGATGTATTATGCCCAGTTGCCTGATGATGAGATGATTTTACTTAGTACTATGAGTCCAAAAAAAACACCAGACAGTTTTATGCCTGCCTATTCTAACAATGGTCAATATATTATTTTAGAACGCAGTTTTGATTTCAGTGGATTTAATGTCATGGGTGAACCTACTATTTATACCAATACCCGTGACACTGCCGAAGAAATAATCACCATAGTTGAAAGCTGGGTTGTACCATCAACGGGCTATGATATATTCCTCCCTGTGCTGAATCATTCTGATGAGTATTCCGAGTACCAGGCTGTGAATTCACAGGTCGCATTCGCAGATTTGTACTATATTGGGATACACCGGAATGATGATGACACTTTTACCAGAACTACAGTTTACCTGAATGCGTCCGATGGATGTGCAGCACATATCAATGAGCTGGCACAGAGTGGTTCAGAACGTGGTTTTAGCCAGTATGATGTCACATTAGAAGGGGACATTCTGAAGGTTATGCTCACAGGTGAGTTTTCACTTGTTAATGCTGAGGATATTCAGTAATCTCATTTTGTCCCATTTAACTGTAACAATTATATACGGCAATAGTCCTATATT
>QBUR01000140.1 GCA_013374385.1 Candidatus Methanocomedens sp.
AGCAGATTGTCCGGATTAGACTTCCGGGTTTTTCCACATTGTCCTGTGAGCATCACACATTCCATTACTGATAATGCATGTCACAGTAGGGTCACTCCGAATGGAGGGAGCGGCATTTCTGCAATTCATGATATGACTTTCTTGTCACAACCGTAATAATAGTACAGAGTCTTCATATACATAAACAAAACGATTTCTCACTTTGAATCCCCCTCCCATCAGAAATGCTTATCCCGCCAACCACCTAATTAGCATAATCATAACTATAGCGGTGTGTCAAAAATGTCCAAAATAGAAGTACTACTCGAGGAAGAACGCACGTTCTATCCCCCCAAAGAAATAGTTGAGAACAGCAATGTCAAACAGTGGATGGATGCACATGACATCCCTGACATTGAGACCCTCTACCAGCGTAGTAAGGACACAGAATGGTTCTGGGGAGAAGTAGAAAAAGACCTTGTGGAATGGTACAGCCCCTACGACAAAGTACTGGACAGCTCAGATGCACCCTTCTACCACTGGTTCACCAATGGCAAATACAACATCGTCCATGATGCCCTCGACCGCCACATGGGAACACCCACCGAGCACAAAGTAGCCTACATCTTTGAATCAGAACAGGGCAACGTCACTGAACTCACCTACCGCGACCTGTACAACGAAGTCAACCGGATGGCCAACGGCCTGAAAAGCCTGGGTGTAGGTAAAGGCGACCGGGTGGCCCTTTATATGCCCATGATACCCGCCCTGCCCATAGCCATGCTCGCCTGCGCCCGGATAGGAGCCGTACACAGCGTGGTATTCTCGGGTTATAGTCCCCACGCACTGCAGGACAGGATACAAGACTCAGGCGCAAAGGTCCTCATTACCGCAGACGGATTCTGGAGAAAAGGGAAGGTCATCAACCTCAAAGCACTGGCAGACGAAGCAGTCAAAAGTACTGACATTGAACATACCATTTGTTATCAATGGGCGCAGGTTGATGTATCTATAAGTGAACGCGATATATGGTGGCATGACCTGGTCGCTGAGCAGCCTTCTGAGTGTGAAACAGAAATTATGGACTCGGATGACCCCCTCTTTATCCTTTACACCTCAGGCACCACAGGCAAACCCAAAGGTGTGGTACACGCGCACACCTACTCGGTAGGCGTAGCTCTCACCCTCAAATGGGTGTTCGACCTAAAACCCCGGGACGTGTGGTGGTGTGCCGCCGATATCGGCTGGATAACAGGCCACAGTTACATTGTGTATGGACCACTCATGCTAGGCGTCACTTCGGTGCTCTATGAAGGCGCCCCCGCTCATCCCGAACCGAACCGGATATGGGAAATGATAGCCCGCCACGGCATTACCGTGCTCTATACCTCTCCAACATCCATCAGGATGCACATGCGCTTCGGTGATGAATGGACCCGGAAGGATGACATGAGCAGCCTGCGGCTGCTGGGCACTGTGGGCGAACCCATCAATCCTGAAGCCTGGATATGGTACTACGAAAATATCGGCAAAAGCCGATGTCCAATTATGGACACCTGGTGGCAGACCGAGACCGGAAGTTTTGTCATATCACCACTGCCAATTTTGCCATTAAAACCCGGGTCTGCCACAAGACCACTGCCCGGTTTTGGCTCTGAGGTGCATGACCATGAAGGCAAATCCGTGGTGAATGAAGGGGGCAGCCTGGTACTCACATCGCCCTGGCCGTCCATGCTGCATACCCTGTATAACGAACCCGAGCGGTATGTGGAACATTACTGGACCAAAAGCGGTGATTTTATATCAGGCGACATCGCCAGGGTGGACAGTGACGGCTACTTCTGGGTACAGGGCAGGGGTGACGACGTGCTCAATGTATCCGGGCACAGGATAGGAAATTCTGAGGTCGAATCAGCCCTGGTCAGCCATTCATCGGTGAGTGAAGCCGCTGTGGTAGGCAGGCCAGACGACATCAAAGGTGAGGGCATTGCAGCATTCGTGGTGTTAAAGATGGGTGTTGAACCCGGAGATGAACTGATGAAGGTCCTGTGGAATCATGTGGGAGAAGAGATCGGTAAGATAGCCAGGCCCGATATCATTTATTTCGTTGATGACCTACCCAAGACCAGAAGCGGTAAGATCATGCGACGTGTAGTGCGCTCAGTCCTCGTATCAAAAGAAGTGGGCGACATCTCCACACTGGCAAATCCTGAAGCTGTAAAAGAGATAGAAGATGCTGTGAAACACAACAATTAGCTGTTGCTCCATTGACGTAGTTATCGCAAAGAGCAGTTTATCTCTGATTTGCACAAGTTTAATAAGTTAAAACATAATGTTACTATCATGAAACACTGCTCCAGTGGTATTGCATATCTGGACGAAGTGCTGGGTGGCGGTCTGCCCAAACCCTCCCTCATACTTATTGGAGGGACTGCATGAGCGGGAAAGACCACCTTTGTGCTTCAATCATTATCACATGCAGCAGAGAACGGGGAAACAGCAGTTTAAATACCCGTCACCTCGCAATCGTTTGAAAAAATGATGGATTATCTTCATAGTTATCCTTTTTTCAGTGAAGAAATACTTGTCCGGCCCGTCTACCGTTCTACTGCCGAAAAAGACCCGCTGACAACACTGCTTGACATGGGGAATATCCTCGCTTCTACCAATCCGGACCGGCTTGTAATAAACCCCCTTGATACCTTGGGATTTGGCTTTCCTTCTCATGAAAAACGCCGTTTCTTATACTCCTTTGATTCCATGATACAGGACTGGTCCGCCCTGACCATGGTCACAGGAGAACTGAACCGGTCATAGATACACCAATCCATACTACCCCATATAGCCGATGGTGTCATCTATCTGGACAGAGAGTTGGTCGGGGACAGGGTCGTCCGGAAGATGGAAATAATGAAATGGTGCGGCATTGGGAACAACATGAACAATACTTCTTCTGCGCATGAGTTCAAGATCAACTCAAATGGTATATCCATATTCCCTAAACTGAAACCCAATTCCACCCCCCTGTCGGTAGGCGAGGGCAGATTATCCACTGGTGTGAATGTTCTTGTCGATATGATGCGTGGCGGTATACAAGAGCAATCTTTTATAGTGGTGAAAGGCGGTGCTGGTGTAGGCAAGACTATAATGGGGCTTCAATTTATTTTTGCTGGTCTTAAAGAAGGTGAACACTGTATCATTATACTCTTTGAGGAGAAACAGGAACAGTTGGTACATGAAGCAGGCAGGATGGGATGGAACCTCCAAGATTTTATCACAAATGGGCAACTTCAAATTATTTATTCAAATCCCAACACCATCCTGCCTGATGAACATAATCTGATAATAAAATCTTATGTGGAGGAGATGAATGCAAAACGGCTGTTCTATGACGGTGTGTATAACCTTGAATCTGCGCTGCCAGACGCGCTCAACCTTAAGAAGCATGTCCGTCTGCTCATCGATTTCTTAAAGGGCAGGGGAGTCACTACAATTCTGACCAACGAAGTGCCAGAACTATTTACTCCTGAAAAAATGCCTGAACTTGGCATATCATCCCTCGCAGACGGCATCATCATGCTGCATTTCCTTGACCATCAGAATCGGTACGAACGTGCCATGTCCATCCTGAAACTAAGGGGTACCGACCATGACAGGTCTGTGCGGAAATATATTTTCGGGGATCGGGGAATTGAGATGGTCCAAAAGGCATTTGCTGTAAAATAAAAAATATAAAAATGTGACCTATTCTGGTACGAACTTAGTACCGTAATAGATCATACCCTTCTCACTTTCCTCGCCAAGTTTCCTGAACACTGATCGCACCCTCATCCCAATCTCCATTTCCTCTTGTCCACATACCACCTGTCCGGTCAGGGATGGACCTTCATCCAGTTTTATAATTGCCAGGTTATAAGGTGCCTGCATTTCATAACCCTTGGCTGCAGTATGAATAACGGTGTAGGTAACAACTTCACCTTTGCCCTGGAACTTGTGAGCCTCCATTTTCCCATCCCTGCGGCAGGTAGGACACATCGTCCTTGGCGGAAAATAATGTTTTCCACAGGTGGTACAGTGGGTACCAATCAGATTATACCTGTTTGGTATCTTTCTCCAGAATCTCGCAACTGTCATTTAAATCACCTGTTCCTCGAAAATATATGTACAACAGCAGTCCCGCCGGAACCGCCCACGTTATGGGTCATCCCAACTTGTGCGCCATCTATCTGGCGCTTGCCTGCAGTACCACGTAATTGTTCGGTAATCTCCACAGCCTGCTTGATACCTGTGGCGCCGACCGGGTGTCCGCACGCTTTCAGGCCGCCGGATGTGTTCACCGGTATCCGCCCACCAATGGCAGTTTCGCCTGCTTCGGTAGCCCTGCCGCCATCTCCCTTCTTGAAGAATCCAAGGTCTTCGATGGCACAAATTTCAGCTATGGTAAAACAATCATGAACCTCGACCATGTCGATATCGTCAGGCGTCATTCCTGCCATTTTGTAAGCCCTCTGACCTGCTACCACAGAGGCATCCAGCGTAGTGATATCTGCCCTGTCATGTAGTGATATGGTAGCACTGGCCTGGGTTGTGGCCTTCACATACACCGGTGTATCAGTATATTTTTTGGCAATATCAGCCGCAACCACCACAACAGCAGATGCACCGTCCGATATTGGCGAGCAGTCGAACATGTGCAGTGGGTCAGCCACCATATTTGAGTTCAATACCGTATCAATAGTTATCTCGTTCCTGAATTGGGCAATAGGGTTCATGGTCCCGTTATGATGGTTTTTCACAGAGGCCGCTGCAAGTTGCTCAGACGTTGTGCCGTACTTATGCATATGAAGTTTAGCTATCATGGCATATAATCCCGGAAATGTGGCACCCATTATGCCTTCCCATTCCCTGTCAGCTGCTGCCGCCAGTGCATCGGTTGCCGTATCCATACCTACGTCCGTCATCTTCTCTGCGCCCGCTGCCACCACAACATTATCATATCCGGAAGCCACGGAAAGGATGGCCTGGCGTAATGCAAGACCGCCGGAAGCACATGCAGCTTCAACTCTTGTCGCAGGGACATTAAGGGTGCTGGCAAGCCCGGCATAATCCGCGATGAGACTGCCAATATGCTCCTGTTCCACAAACCTGCCGCCGCTCATGTTGCCAACATACAGGCTGTCTATCTCTTCACCCTGGATACCTGAATCCTCGATTGCCGACACGCCTGCTTCCACGAACAGGTCCCTGAAGGAACGGTCCCACAGTTCACCAAACTTGGTACAGCCAATTCCGATAATTGCTACATCTCGCATTTTTATGACACCTTTATCTTGCCCTTGTGTTTGGCATAAGTAGCATAATTCATGTAAATAGGATTCTGGAGCAGTTCTTCAACTTTAGGTCCGGCATCACGTATCTCTTCAATCCTGTCGGTTACGGTGATGCTGAAAGCATCACTACCGGCACCAGAGCCAAATGCTGTCATGAATATCCTGTCTCCTTCTACAGCCTGGTCAAGTATGGCAGCCAGTCCTATCATGCATGAGCCGGAATACGTATTGCCCAGCATGGGCACCACAAGTCCGGCCTTTATCTGATCAGGAGTGAAACCCAGTTTACGGGCCACATTTTGCGGGAATTTACCATTAGGCTGGTGGAACACTGCATAATCATAATCTGAAGGTTTTGTACCAAGTTTATCCATCAGGCCGGATGCCGCAGAGGTCACGTGCTTGAAATAACCCGGCTCTCCCGTGAACCTGCCTCCGTGTTCCGGATAAGGCATGCCTTCCCGTCTCCAGAAATCAGGGGTATCGGTTGTGAATGAAAATGTATCTTCGATAACTGCTGCCAGGTCACTACTGCCTATTATATAAGCCGCCCCTCCGGCTGCTGCAGTATATTCCAGTGCATCCCCGGGAGCACCCTGGGAAACGTCAGCACCGATGGCCAGTCCAATATCAATCATACCTGCACCGACCAGTCCCATACAGGCCTGGATAGCAGCTGTGCCTGCCTTGCATGCGAACTCAAAATCAGCGGCCGTCAGGTTGGGTTCTGCTCCAACAGCTGCTGCCACAATGGTGCTGGTGGGTTTCACAGCGTATGGGTGACTTTCAGACCCGCAGTAAATTGCACCAAGCCTGGAAGCGTCGACATTGCCCCTGTTTATGGCATTGCGTGCAGCCTCTACTGAAATGGTTATTGCATCCTCATCCAGATCAGGGACTGACTTTTCTTTCACCTTTAATCCGCCGATAATACTTTTTGCATCATCTCCCCAAACGGCTGCAATTTCTTCTAATTTTATGCGATATCTTGGGACATACGCACCGTATGAGACAATTCCTACTTCCATGTGTTACACCTTTTTATCTGGAATTTTATTACTGATTTTACTAATAGATCAAAAATGATAATAATCAACAAATAAATCTATTGTGGTCACACCTTACGTTCATGAAGTCCTTTTATGATTGATTCAATTGACATGTTTGTCGACATTAAAGGAATGTTCTCAGCCACAGCGATTTTCTTTGCCACCGGGTCCACTTCATTTCCATTAATACCATGAAGTACGATTACCCTGGGTTTGAGATTGGTGACCCTTATTGCTACCATAGGTGACCTGCCAGTAGAGATGCCCGTGAAGATCAATGCTCGTTCAGTGCTCCAGCCATACAGTTTTTGAAATTCATGAAATGGCATATCAAGGATGGCTTTCAAACTGTCGATGATGGTGTATCCATATATCTGTTTTTCACTTTCTAATTCGGGTCTGTGTATAAATTGGGCATCTATGATGGTCGAAAGCTCTTCAAGGGACATGGGGGTGGTATATTCGTGGATATCATAGATGATATTTGGATCATAACTCCCTGATATCATGCTTTCATAGGCATGTATCTTCTTACTTCCTCGTTGCTTATCAATTTCAAGCAATGCATTGACTATCTTGCTTACAATGACCGTACCCGGGGATTTTCTTCGCCCGCTCTCATAATCGCTTATAACCGAAGGGGATACTTCAAGATGACTCGATAGGTCCGACTGTGCCACGTCAAAATTCACACGCCATTTTTTCATTACGTCGCCAGGTTTGTCGGACAGGGTTATTTCACCTGCCATTTTCTCAGCAAGACGGTTTTTTATGTCAGCCTCGTGCTTGTCCCCTATCATTCTATATCTAATTTACCTGCACTCAATATAAACCTAACGAATACGACATCGACATCTGACGAAACGGTCTTCAGGGGTCATAGATATATAGTATTATTAAATATCAAATATCAGAGTCAACAA
>QBUR01000139.1 GCA_013374385.1 Candidatus Methanocomedens sp.
AAAAGAAAAAGTCCTGCAACTCTCTCTGGACAGGCATAAAAAAGATACCAAAGGACAAATCCAACTTACAGGGAGGCAGATGAAAATCATTGAATATATACAGACGAACAGACAAATTACAGCCGGTAATGCGGCAGAGATGTTTAAAATTACAAGACAGGCAGCACTTAAAGAAATAAATAAACTTGTGGAATCCGGGATAATAAAGTTAGAGGGCAAAGGACGGGGGGCCCATTATGTTATTGTCTGAAGGGCGTTATGCAGGTTGTCATTCAAGTTGTCATTTAGGTTGTCGTTTTCACGCAATTGCTGCCCCCGAAGCGCGAGAGCTTGCGGCGCTGGAAGATGAGAACATGGCAACCATTGAAATGGTGTACCAGCGCCTCAGAGATGATAACGAAATCCAAGCGCACATCCAGCAGATACAAGCACATCTGTGGGTGCAGGTGGGGGAGTAAGGAGAATGAACGGAAATAAGATTCACGAAATAATCACCAAAATCAAAACCAAAACCCCAGCTCATGCCCTCGAAACCCAACAACTAGACTTTAAACGCTTCCCCACCACCTCCTCCCAAGAAAACCACAAAAACAAACTCTCATCCCTCCTGAGAGAATACGCAGTCGCCTTCGCCAACTCAGACGGAGGTACACTCCTGCTTGGAATAGAAAACAACATCATCGGCCCTGAAGCCATAACAGGATGCCAGAATTACAACATCGAAGAAATGATGCGGATGATATTTGACGGCACCAGACCACCCATCATTGCAGACATCGAAGAGCTCCCGCAGCCTGAGGGAATGGTGTTGGCAGTCAAAGTACCAAAAAGCCCCAGAATTCATTCAACATCATCAGGTAAAAAGTACAAAAGAGTAGGAACCGAAAACAGGCTAATCTTTCCAGAAGATGAAACAAACCTGAAAGTAGCAAAAGGATACGACTACACAGCAGGATACATGCTTGATGTCGGGCTTGACTCAATAGACCCGCTTGAAGTATCAAGACTTCGAAACTGGATCGATAAATACAGTCCTGGTTCAGAAAGCCTTGAGCTGGATGACACAGACCTCCTGAAATCACTTGGAATAATTCAAGAAATGGAGGGAAAGGAACGCCTTACTATGGCAGGGCTCATGTTGGTCGGGAAAGAGCAGGCATCGAAAAAATATCTTCCCCAAAACGAGATTATTTATTTCAGGTTTGGAGAAAGCGATGTTGACCCAGTCCAGAGCATCTACATGAAAATGCCGCTTTTAAGGTCAATAGAAAAAGTGTGGGATATGATAGAGCCATTCAATCAGGTTCATACCATCAAGGACGCATTTCTAGAAACTCCAGTTCCTAGCTTTCCTGAAGATGTTGTAAGGGAAGCTTTGCTTAACGCGGTAGTCCACAGGGACTACACACTTCCAGATACAATCTACGTCAGAATGTTCCCTGAAAGGCTTGAGATATCAAGCCCGGGTTCCTTCATAGGCGGTGTAACATCTCATAATGTGCTCACCCACCCACCAGTAAGACGAAACCCGCTCTTAGCTGAGATATTCCAGCATATCGGTGCAGTAAATAGAGGAGGTCTCGGTGTGGACAGGATGTACCGCAGGCTCCTATCTTATGGTAAACTGCCGCCCATATATCCAGAAATTGATGGTGCAGTCGAAGTTATACTTCGAAACGGGACTTTTGATGAAACAATGGCGAAATTTGTAGGGAAAAAAGCCAGAGAAGGGCACGGTTGGAGACTTGAAGAACTAATAATATTGCATTATTTAAGACGAAATGACGATATCTCAGCAAAAGAAGCTTCCACAATACTCCAGCGGACACAAAAGGAAGCCTCTGAAACGCTCAGTTTGATGGAAGGCGTTTTCCTTGAGAGGGCCGGAACTGGAAGATGGACTTATTACCAGTTGGGCCATGAAATACTTTCTTCATTAGGTGATAAAGAGAAATATACCCGTATTAAAGGATTATCTGAGGAACAAAAACTTCAGTTATTGAAGAATTACATTGATTCTAATGGGCGGATTACGAATGAAGAAGCGAGGAATGTTTGTGGTGTAAGTAGATATCAAGCTGTAAGGTTGATTCAAAAACTAACACTCGAAAAATTCATTGGACTGAAGGGGAAAGGGCGTGGAGCATATTATGAGAAAAATTAAATGTGCGGTAAATGTGCGCGCACATTTTAATTGTGCGCGAGCATTAAAAGACAAGCTTACTTGAGAGGAGAAAAAACTCAGTTATTGAAGAATTACCAATGAAGAAGCAAGAGCAATTTGTAGCATCAATCGGCATCAAGCCACTAGACTAATTCAAAAACTCGTACACAAAAAAATTGTTAAACAGAAAGGAAAAGGGCGTGGAGCACATTATGAGAAATGTTAACTGTGCATGTAAATGCGCGCGAGCAATTAAATGAGCGGCATCAATCAAAAATATATAAATAGTTTATAGCTAATTAACGTTCCCGTTCCCTTTATTTAGATTCAACAGTGGAATTATTCATCCTACTACAATAAGACCTGACACCTTAACCGTAGGTGTGATAATATTACCCAGACATCTGGCATCACGTCCTGCACCCGTGATATTCTGCAACAATTGGAACATATTGCCCGATACCATCATAGACTTTATTGGGCTTTTAATTTCGCCATCCTCGACCACGAATGAATTGCGCGCCTCCACACTAAAATCCCCTGAAATGGGATTGGCTGTATGGGCACCTATCACCGAACCCACCAGCATACCACGGCGCATATCGCCCACTATGTCACTGGCAGGATATTGAATCAATAAGTTGCGCACATCGATGGTCGTAGTCTGGGCATAGTTGTCCCTCACCGCGCTAGCCGTCGAGTCCACACCATCCTTGCCTGCCGTATAAGTATCGTACAGATATGTACCCAGCACACCATCCTCGATGATGTGGTTGGACCGGGAAGGGGTACCTTCGTCATCAGACCGGGCAGAACCAATACCGCCTTCCAGTAAGCCGTCATCAATGATATTCAATCCTTCGGCACCTATCTTATTACCCAGTTTGCCTGTCAGGGCTGACCGCCCCTTCTGGACACTTTCGGCACTCAATGACGGCAGCAGAGTACTCTCAAGCAGATCTGCAATTGCAGCAGGTTTTAGCAAAATATCGGTCTCACCGCTATCCACCTTCACACCACCCACTGACGCCACCGCCTGCCTGGCAGCCTCTTTACCTATATTATAAAAATCAATGTCAAGATTTCGAGAAATGTCAAACTCGTATGCAGTGGACATCTCACTGTCCTCTCCAGCCCGGCAATCCAGCATTCCGTCTATCCTGCTGGTATGCTCCACCATCTCCACGCCGTTGGAGTTCAATATAAAATAACTGGAACCTGAACATGAAAAACTGCCCGCAGTGGGTACCGCATCATTGACCGTTGCCGCCCCGTCCACCATCCTCAGAGCCAGGTCAATGCAGGTATCTATATCCATTTCTGCAACCCTTGGGTCATGAATACCAGCAACCGGTGCATATTCCGAGATCCCTGGCAGTCCCTTCCAGTCAGGGTCACTGTCACGTACCCGTGCCGAACTAACTGCCGCCTGAGCAGCATCATTGAGCTTGTCAGGGTCATTGGTTGATGAAAAACCCACGGCTCCATTCACCACTGCCTTAATGCCAATACCCTGAGTATGACTTTCCTTTGCCAGGTCGACCTTATCCATCTGGATATCCACATGAACTCCCCTGCCTGTGAGCCCGAATACCTCTACCTCATCAGCACCCGCCTGTTGTGCAATGCGCAATGCTTTCTCTGCCAAATTAAATATGACATTAATGTCATTGCTCATCCGCTACCACCCACTAATGCCTCAGACACCAGGATATGTGGCGACCCGTCACAAACAGGCACTGCCTGCCCGCCTTTACCACACCTGCCCGAATTCATCTTCATATCACCCGCTGCCAACTGCACGTTTTGTAGTATATCCAGGATGTGCCCGGACAGGGAGACATCACGCAGCGTTGTGGTCAGTTCACCATTCTCCACCATGTACCCACGCTCAGCATTGAACTGGAACACACCCTCGCCCGGGTTCACCTGACCTCCCCGGCTGCCTATCAGATATACACCATCCTTCATCTCAGCCAGCATTTCATCAAAACCCGAATCCCCGTTCTCGATATAAGTATTACTCATCCTTATAATAGGTCTGGACAGTCCCTGGGACCGGGCATGTCCGGGCAGACCTGTACCAGGCAAAAGCACTGCCGTTTCCCTTGAATGTAAATATGACTTGAGCACGCCGTCGTCAATCACAGTAGTAGCTACTGATTCGACTCCTTCATCATCCATAGGATAATATCCAAAACCATGCATGGACGGGTCGTCCACTACCGTTATACAAGGTGCAGCTATCCGGCTGCCCACCTTGCCCGAGAGAATGGAATTGCCCTCTACCACGTGGTCTGCCTCAACAGCATGACCCACAGCCTCATGAATGAACACACCGGCCAGTTCCTGGTCCAGTATCACAGGCATCCTGCCGCCTTTTGGTACCTTTGCAGATAACAGTTCCACAGCTGTATTACCGGCCTCCTCTGCCAGTTTCAGGGCATCGTACTTGTCGAACAGTTCATATCCGCACACATCGAACTCGCTTCCCCTACCCATCTGGAAAATGCCGTTTTGGGATGCCACCGCAGTAATCGCAAACCCTGTCCTGACCAGGCTGTACTCGGTTTCCACACCATCAGAGTTACTGTATTCCACCATGAGCTCGCTCTCTGAATAAAGCACGGTGGTACTTGTCACATCAGGTACCTTTGCCCTTTTGTGCATCTCAAGCAGCAGTTCAACCTTTTCATCAATGGGCACATCATTGGGGTCTTTTCGGGCAACAGGAATATCATGTAACCGGGGTGGCTCCACCTCAGCCAGTCCCTTGCCTTTCCTGGGTGACTTTGCATGGGTCTGGCTGGCAAGTTTCACTGCCTGCTCAAGTGCACGGGTACTGTCTTTCGTATCGTCTGAGGATACAAAACCCCATGAACCATTAACCAACGCCCTGCATGACATGCCATGGGCAAAATTATTCGATATCTGCTCAATCTGTCCGTTGTCAATAAATACAGAACGACCTATGCTCCTCAATACCCTTATGTCATGGAAATCTGCCTGTAGCGCTGTCAAATGCATCCAACCTTTTATTGTGCCGGGCCAGGGGTTCCTATAACATTGTCAGTGAGGGTCAGATTGAACCTTGGGAACGAGGAAGCTTTCTTTATCTTCTCTATCAGGTGTTCCTTTTCAGGTCCTATCATGGATATCTCCAGCACTTCTGTAATGTTCAATACAGGGACAATCTCTATCTTATCCTTGAACTCATCCTCGATCATCACATCGCCCAAATTGGACCTCGGGATGATGATGGTCTTGATACCTGCCTGTGCAGCCGCCTCTATCTTATAGGTCACACCACCCACAGGTAGCACGTCGCCCCTTACTGAAAGCGAACCCGTCATAGCCACTGTCTGGTCCACCGGGATATTCTCTAAAGCTGACAATACAGCAGTAGCTATGCTGATAGAAGCACTATCGCCTTCCACACCCTCGTAAGTACCTATGAACTGGATATGTACGTCCATGGTCGTGGTATCCTTGCCGCTGACCTTCTTGATAAGGGCAGATACGTTATCCACCGCTTCCCTGGCTATCTTCTTGAGCATGCCTGTGGCAATGATGCGTCCTTCAGAACTGGACTGGGATGGTGTTACTTCAGCCATTATGGGAAGTACTATACCTGAATCACTGCCCATTACTGCCAGGCCGTTTACCCTTCCTACCATAGCACCTTCGCGTTCGAACATCTGGTAATCCTTTCGTCGCTCAAGGTACTGGTCGGCCAGTTGCTGCTCTACCGAGCGGGCAATGTTCTTGGCCTTTAGCACATGTTCGGCACAGGTCACTTCTGCCCCGTCAGCGTGGGCAATATCCCCGGCGACCCGTATCAGACCGCCCAGGTCCCTGAGTTTCAAGGTAAGATGCCCCTTCCTTCCAGCGCGCCGCCTGGCTTCCCGGATTATTTCTTCCACAGCACTCTTGTCAAAATGGGGTATCTTTCCATCCCTCTTGATCTCCTGTGCGACGAACCGGACCAGTTTTTTCCTGTTATCGACAGTATCAGGAATGACATCGCTCATATAAACCTCATAACCATACCCCTTTATCCTGGAACGCAGAGCAGGATGCATGCCCCTTAAGGCATCAAGGTTACCTGCCGTAACCATAATAAAATCACAGGGTACAGGTTCTGTTTTTACCATTGCGCCCGAGGAGCGTTCACTCTGGCCCGTGATAGGAAATTCCTTCTCCTGCAAAGCTGTCAACAGGTTCTGCTGTGATTCCAGCCCCAGTGTATTGATCTCGTCTATAAATAGCACACCCTTATGCGCTTTTTGAATGGCACCGCCTTCCACCCTGTCATGTGCAGGGGTTTCCAGGCCTCCGCTCTGGAACGGGTCATGCCGCACATCACCCAACAGTGCCCCGGCATGTGAACCGGTTGCATCAATATACGGAGCTGTATCTTTACCGATATTGGATACCAGCAGTTTTGGGATGTACGTCTCTTCTTTCGGCATGAACTGGCGCATTACCATGAAAATAAGTATAGCTGCAATGATGCCCCATATCAGCACACCGGTATAGAATGCATATATGATGATACCGAAAACGAATATCATTATAAACATATTGCGGGCCTGCATCCGCTTTCGTGCTTCAAGTTTATGGGCATCCACTATCTCTTTACCTTTACCTGAAGGCACTACCCGTATCTTGGGAGTGTTGTTATCTTCGGGATTATTATAGACCAACACATCCTGCAATTCTTCCTTGGGTAAGAGTGCGGCCATGGCCTTTGCCAGCATAGACTTACCTGTACCTGGTGTGCCAAGCATCATTACGTGCCTGCGCTGGTTGGCGGCTTTCTTCACCACCTCAACAGCATGTTCCTGACCTATCACCTGGTCTATCAGGTCTTCAGGTACTTCCACTTCAGCTGTTGATTGTATGTTAATACCGCCGAGCAAGTCATCGGTCTCGATGACAGTGCTATCTTCAGCAGCAATATCATTATCATTAGTTGTCACAATATTCTCCATTTTTATATATTTTAAAACATATATATTTATTGGTGATAGT
>QBUR01000138.1 GCA_013374385.1 Candidatus Methanocomedens sp.
AAATCCTGGAATTTATGAAATGGTGGATGGATTTGGGGTGAATCTAAGGGGTTTTACGACAATCTCATCTTATCATCATCGAGGTCGGTAATTAATAGAGGGACTTCATCGTCAAGATGAAGTTTCGTTCTAATAAATTCTGGAATAACAAGCCGACCGGATTTATCAATATTTACAATTTCCATTAATACCACCAATGGTAATTATGGCATTAATGGTGTGCCAAACATGCATTAATCCTTCATCTGCTTCACAAAATTCACCCAACGCCTGGCATCCTGTACCTTGTCCCTTGTTGATACCTCATCAAAATCAACTTTCTTGATCTTGCTTTCTTCAAGATCCTGCAGGTCCATGATAGCCCTTAACAATCCAGCCGCTTCATTATGAATCTGTTCAGCCTGTGCCCTGGTGAGTTTTGCATTCTCAATCTGCTCCTCATCAAGCTTTTCCTTTTGCTCAAGGCTGTGGATTAAGCCTCTTATACATTTTTTTTCATTGGGTATCAATCTTTTTTCATTCATTAATTTCCATACCAGATCACGCAGTTGTATTTCATGATCATCGACTGTGATTTTTTCGGGTATAACTTCCCCCACCCACACCAGATACCTATGAAGTCCATTCAGCAGGTGATTACGGTCATTCTGGGATATGAGTTCATCAAAATCAAATCTTGTTGAATCATCATCTGAATTATTCATCCCCAAAAGCCTCCCTGAAACAGTCCATTAACTCCTCAGTATTTCGTACTTTCCTGGAATGTTTCACCTGACCTCTCTTGACAACATCCAGGTGCACTGTGGGTGTCTCCACCGGATGCCCGAAAATACCCTGCATGATGCCGGCAAAGATATTCTGGGTCTTCTTATCCTCCAGGTCCAGTTCCCCGAAATGAGCGAACCAGATACTCAACTTATTATCGCCTGAGCTTATGCTTATCTTCCTTATCCTGTGCTCCCACCACGTATGCACTTTGATATCGTATTCCATACTATTCCATTATTCGTTAAAAGGGATAATTGTTTGGCAGCAGGTTTCTATCACATATACGTCCTTGCAAGTTGCAGTGACATCCGTATCTGGCCTGATGCATTATCGGCTGTCACCTCACCGTGCCCTGGATAGAGGACATCGACATCCATTCCGGCCAGTCTTTCCAGTGATTCCAAAAGCAAGTGCTGGTCACCGCCCGCAAGGTCAGTGCGCCCGAAACCGCCGCCCTGGAACACGGTGTCGCCTGAGAACAATGACTTTGTAGGCGCATGGTACAGACATATACATCCAGGTGTATGTCCCGGCGTATGGATAACCTCAAGACCACTATCGTTCCCCTGGTCAATGTTATCGCCTTCATGCAGCAGCCTTTTAGGACTGAAAGATGCCGCCTGACCACTGAACATTGCAGCCGCACTGGCCACACTATCTATGAGCATGGGCGCATCTTCTGCGTGTATGACGATATCAGCCCCGGTTGCGCTGCTTACTTCCTCTACCGCGCCCCAATGGTCATAATGACCGTGGGTCAGGATTATGGTCTCTATATCAGTGGGCTCCATTATGCCTGATATCCGGTCAAGTACATAGGACGCATTCATACCCGCATCTATCAACACTGGTCTTGATGCCACTATCAGGTATGCATTTGCATCGTATGGCGAACTGTTAATGTGATGGACTTCCATGTTAAACTCCTCATTGAAATTAAAAATCAAATAATTTTGATTGGCTTTTTTTCGGTTTTTTTGGTTCACTGTCCCCCTGGGTGGCCACATGTTCTCTTACAACACTACCACTACCGCCGAAATCCCCCAGTCCCTTTTGCTTTTCGTCATAATCCAAAAACGATGCATCCACTCCAAATTCTCGAAGGATACGCTCTACAGGGGGCAGTATCTGTTTCTTTATATAGTAGTTGACATCCAGCGATAAATTGTTATCTTTAACATATTCAGGGTCTTCTGCCTTGTCAGCAAGCAGTCCAGGACCCGCTATTATAACAAAGGGAATCCTGTCCCCGATTGGCGGCACAAAACCTGAGCGTTTTTTCATTTTCTCAATAACCATGACATGAGGCTGCTTGTTCTGGTAATTCTCGCTCTTCTTGGTGTAGCGGCGGGTGAGTGTCAAGTCTTCCAGGACCGATGGGTCTTTTTCAAGGTTAATGTTTCGCACACTGTTGATAACCCCCCTAACGTAAGTTACCGCATCCTCGACCCTGCCTTCCTTAAGTACCAGTTCCAGTACCCGGTTCAGGGTCTTGCTGGTAAGTTCACACCAGTCCCGCCTGACTGTTTCCATGCCTTTGACCTTGATGCCATCAGACCAGCCATCGGCTGATGGTTCAAATACCCATAATGCATAGCGTTTCTTTGCAATGAATATTGAGCGCCTGGCAAAACTTTCGAATTCAAGTTCCATGGGGTCAGGTAATTTCGCAGAAACAATGCCAGCGATTTTCTGTCCCACAGCACCGGCATTCTCCAAAGAGATACCTTCAGGGAACAGTTTTACGAACACACTGTCCGTATCCCCGTATACCACGGACAGGTCGACTTTTTGCAACTCATCGCGTTTGAGTCCAGCCCCTGCCAGTTCTTCCTCAACAAGCGCATCGCCGTTGGAGAGATATATGCTACCAATCCGGGTTTCCACCAGATCTCTGGTATTGAGGATATTTTCCCTGCCATAACTGGTCACCGAATTCGCCATTGTGAGACTGTACAGCCGTGCCCTGGTGTAGCCCGAATAACCGTAGTAACTGTTAAGCAGTATCTTGAGGGCCATCTGAGTGGCGTCCAGGGCACGGGCTTCGTCCCCTGATGCATGTTTCATCTTCTGCTTTGTTTCAACCCGGCTCTGCAGCAGCCCTGCCAGGATGGAAGGGACAATACCCTTTTGCACCTGCGCAGATACGAACCTGCCGCCTGAGGGAGTGGTCTCAAAGTTTTCAATAGGTTCCTGTTCATTGTCGACTATCTCGGTGGTATAGCACAGGTTGTGGGCCATCATGATGGTGGGGTAGAGCGACTTGTAGTCCAGTATTACCACATCTTCCAGCAGCCCCTTTTTTGGGTCCAGTACCTCGCCGCCCTTTAGTTCATCACTTATCATGTGCCGCTGCTTTGATAAATCGTTGTCAGGTTTAGGGGGCATCACCCTGTTATGGGCGCGGTACTCTTTAAGGAGTATATTCTCGACCATATTGGTCTGGCCGCCGTCGAGTATATCCTGCACCATGGTACCGCTTACCCTGGACAGTGCCCAGAACTTATCCAGCAGGCTGAGCCGGATTACCAGTTCCAATGCCAGTTCAGAGTCGCGTCTGGCATAATCCACGAATAATTTGAACTTATCACCGGTGTCGTGCCAGTATTCTTCCATCTCTGAGGGTTTGACATCCAGTTTTTCCCTGCCCAGTAATTCCTGTGCAGAGTTTTTGAGTGTGTAACGCTTCAGGCTGAAATCCCGCCTGATGATGGGGAGCGCATCCACCACCACCCGTCCGGTGATGTTTATTTTGGTCATAGTGCCTATCTTGCGATAGTAGACCGAACGACCGTCCCTACCCATGACCGACCTTATCTTTACCTTGCGCTCTTTTTCAAGGGTGCTTATCCTGTCCACTATATATGGTATGTCGAAGCCGTTCGAGTTGTACCCGATAAATACATCCGGGTTGTATTCTTTGATTATCTCAAAGAACCGCTCAAGCATTCCTATTTCGTCAGGATAGGTCTCGGAATCACTATCAAGCCCATCAGCGTCCTTGCCTACCAGAACCGTGGTGCTCTTGCCGTTACAGGCTGGCTCAAAGGCACAGCTTATCATGATTATCGGGCTTAGGTCGGGTGTGGGCATGGCGCCTTCAATTGGCAGGCATTCTATGTCGAATGCCATATACCGCAGGGGCGCGTTGGTGATGATTTCCAGCGGGGTTATGATATCTGATACGGTTTTTACCTGGCAGTCCACTCCAGACAGGCTGATGCCATTGAACTTGTCTCCCTGAAGCGGCTCGGAGTCGGTTTCTACCCAGGACATGCCGCCGATACCTGAATCGATGAGGAAACGGTTGCGAAATAGTATATCTGTCTCATATATGCTGGTAACGCCGGGCAATTGAAGCACTTCGTTCCGTATGGCGGGCACGCCTTTTGGGTCGTTGAGGATGACCTTTAGCATGGTGATTGGTGCTTTAAAGTAGCCTACGGGTTCAAATCTCTGGGTGACCTGTACGTCTGTGACATGCTCATTGAAGGTGGTTTTGATATTTCCTGCCAGTTCATCAGGATTGTGTTTGGGGTGTGGTTTTAGGAAAAAGTAGGGCTTGAAACCGGGCACGAAGCAGCAGACACTTTTACCAGCATCATCCCGGCCAAAGAGGCGGATGACTGGGTTTTCAAGGTCATCATAGGTATAATCGGCATCCAGTATCTGGAATTTCATTAGCAATCAGTTGAGTTGAAATTTACTTAAGGGTTTCTAAAATGGGGGTGTTTTACAATTTCATGTTAACCTATATGCGGCACTGTTCCAAAAATCAGTTATTTTGTTGATACCGACTTTTGGTAAAATCTGTGTTAATCAGTGTTCGTATATACACTATTCTTGCAAGATCAAAAAAATAAGTATCTTGTAGCCTACTATAAAAGTAGGTCGAGAGGGATAACAAACACTGTGTTTGGGATCACGTTCCCGTTGATCAACCTGTTACCCTCTCATCCTTTTAAGTGCACGAATTAGTACGTTTTGGACATATAAATATGTACCACATATAACAAGCGAACTTGTGTGAAGGATGTAAAAAGGGATTGCTTCTCTCTCGGCCTAAATATTCAAATATGAACTGAGAGAACGACTATGAACCACAACATATTATTGTATATTGGAATTGATGTATCGAAAGACAAACATGATATCTGCATAAAAAACAACAACGGGAACGTACTCAAACGCTTTCAAATCCAAAACAAGAAAGAAGACCTTACTAAACTCTACGCAACATTGGACAAATTGGAATCTAACATCAAGGAAAAAACTGATTTGTTCTTTGGCATGGAAGCTACTGGAGTCTATTGTTTTCCGCTATATTCTGCATTGAAGCGTGATGGATATCCAGTAAAACTTTACAATCCCATCCAAACAAATGGCTATCGAAAAATGGAGATTCGTAAAACCAAGACTGATCCAATCGATTCAGCCATTATTGCAGATATGTTACGTTATCATGAACCGCCTGCAGCAACTGCAATTGATAATTTGGCCTTATTTCAGTTAAGGGAACTATGCAGAGTGCGTCAGCGAAACATTGAAAAGTGCACCAAGTGCAAAATTCAGTTTGTTCGCGATCTTGACATGGTCTGGCCTGGTTATAAATCGGTTATGAAATCTGTTTACGGGAAAACATCAATAGCGCTTTTAAGAGAGTATTCAGTCCCATCAAATGTGGCTGCAAAACCCTTTGATGATATCTATGAGATGATCAGGAAGGTCTCACGATCACAGATATCAAGAGAGAAAGCTGAAGAAATGTACAACCACGCAGGGAACACATTAACCGTGCCTGAAATTGATTCAGTTATCAGTATCGAAATAAAAACTCTTATTTCGGAAATTGAAATGTACCAGGGACAGATCAAGGCAATCGAAAAAATGATGATGCAGCAAATGGATCAGATTGATTCAAAGATCATGACCATTCCCGGTATTGGCAACGTTTTAGGGGCTACTATACTCAGTGAGATTGGTGATATAAATAATTTTAGCAGTGCTAAAAAGGTGGTTGCTTTTGCCGGCCTTGATCCAATCATCTACCAAAGTGGAAATTTTATGAATAAAACTGGACCGATTTCGAAGAGGGGATCACCCCAACTTCGTAGAGCTCTGTTTTTGGCAGCAAATGTAGCAAGACTTAATGATGAAAACATAGGGGCTTTCTATAATGATAAAATCACAAGAGGCAAACACCATTTTTCTGCATTGAATGCTACAGCCGCAAAACTATTGAGAATTGTTTATTGGGTGCTAAAGAACGATAGGGAATATAAAGTCCAATTAACTTGAACAATTAGAAGTGGGAATAACCAAAGCAAAATCGTTGTTAGCGTGAGCTGTGCAAAAAAATGATTGAATGTCCATTTCGGTATATCTGTTTGGTCACGCCCTGCCTGTATGTAATGTTAGAAATCAACTGCCATAATGCTGTCGAGCAAAGCGAACCCCGAAGGGGCGACAGCTTTATGTGCAGTCGATTTCACCCAAATAAGCAGGGAAAAAACGGATATATTGAATGACAATATCTTATTTCGGGCATCTTGTGAGGGAGCGACCCTGCCTCACAATCTACCGAAAGGTATAATAGTACGTTGATCTGTGTCTAAAAAATAAAAAGACACTGATTTCACAGGAGTGCCGAGATAAATTCATACTCGCCAGTTGGTGAAAATCCAACCTGAGGAAAGGCTAGCCACCACCTCAGAACTGAACCCCACACCCAGATTGGTAACAATCTGATGTGAAGCTGGGGAAATGGAATACTAGGCCGCAACGGAAGTGAAGGTTATAAGCCCCGAAATACTGCTGATCTTGGAAGCCGACGTTATCTGCGTAACGGAAGGCAGCATTTACACCACCATTAGTCCAAACCTCAAGGCTTGGAATATGGAATTGAGCGTAAGGACATGGCAAGGTGATGTGAATCCAACGGGGTCTCAGACCGCAGCATGGTATCAAACGGAGAATATGGGAACTCGGGAGGGCCAGTATGCTCTCCCCACAGTAATGTGAGTATGCGTTGTCAAGCCTATAGACGGCAAGACCGCGCAAATGGCATACTGGGAGTCGGATCAGTTCATAGTACCGTTGAAGCAGGGTAATGCCTGTGGAGGGAAGGGACTGACAGATGAACCGTTGGGACAGGGACACATCTTCCGTACTCAGATGCGGGTTAAGGGTGATAACAAAACTGTACTTAAAATCTATCCGGAAAAGGATGGGGAGGTTCTTCTGAAGAGCCGGATGAGGGATTGTGACAAGAAAGTCATATCTTGAATTGCAGAAATGCCACCCCTTCCATTTGGAGTGACCCTACTGTGACATGCGTTCTTAGTAATGAGGAGGTATGATGCTCACAGGACAATGTGGAAAAACCCGGAAGTCTAATCCGGACAATCTGCT
>QBUR01000137.1 GCA_013374385.1 Candidatus Methanocomedens sp.
AGATTGTAATGCCAACTATTAAAAATAATGGAAGATTATTCTTACGCACCTGACTACGAAGTCGAATCACTAAAAGTACCACCTCATTCTATACAAGCTGAGCAGTCAGTATTGGGAGGATTGATGCTTGACAATCAAACTTGGGATTCTGTTGCAGATAAAGTGATTGCAGAAGATTTTTATAGAAAAGATCACCGTTTAATATTTACTACCATTGAAGAATTAGCCGAAAAACAAGATCCATTTGATGTGATTATAAAAAACAGGGGCTATTCTTCCAGGTCAGAAGGTATTAGGGACGCCATTCGCGGATATATCAGGTATTACGACTGGATGAGTAGTATTGAAGGGGACAGAGCCGCCACCATAACTTTGGCATACAACCATCATCAAAAAGGCATCGAAGACACGCTGAACAATATACAGCACAAGTATATCGACATTATCCGCTCCTCGGTTCACATACACATGGAAAACGACAATTGTGTGGAAGTGATCATCCTGCAGGGTGATGCAGGAAAGATTCGAGAAATATATGAAAATATTGTAAAGAACAAAGGTATACAGCACGTCAAACTGGATACTATCAATCCACAGGAAATATAGGTTCAGGAAATACAGGGCTTTTTAGTCAAATCCAGAACTGTACCAATCCTATCAGGATAAGCGTGGCTGAAAACACCAGATAATCCCTCGCCCCTACATTTTGCGTCACTACGCACAACTGCGAATCTGCAGAATATGCACGGTATCATACTGAATAGAAGTGTTAGTTCACCAGGCAGCACCACTGCAGTAATGCCATGAACTTGGCGAACAACACACTACCGAACAGCAGCCCCTCTGCGGTTACAATAACAAATGCTAAGATTTATGTTACGTGTGTATTACTTTGTAATACTAATGATTAACTGTGATAGATTTGACGATACAATAATATTTTGGTGATGGTTGTTGGCAACTACCGCCCGTATTTCCCTATCATTTCTACCTGTGCCAGGATATGCCCTGACATTGTGATTTGGTGGCACCGCTCGTTAAACTCAAAGTGGTGTCAAGAGCATACACCTTAAAGAAATACCTGTGAGGTTTCCCCGGCAGCGGGCAGGGTCCGTTATAGCCAATCCTACCAAAATCGTTCTTGCCCTGCAGGCTGCCGTCGTCCAGGGTCTTGTTTTAGGGCACGGCAGTGGTCAGTCCCGTGCTGTCGGCAGGAATATTGTATATCACCCAGTGGACCCAGGTTTTGCCGGGTTCGTCCACTATCAGGGCGATGGACCGGGTGCCGTCCGGGAGTCCCTGCCATGAAAGGGGCGGTGAGCGGTCATCGCCATAGCAGGTGTAGTCGACTGGTATGCTGCTGCCGTTCTCAAAGGCATCTGAAGATATTGAGATATTTTTCATTATGGCCTTCTCCTCTTTTTAGGTTCATTGTTCGGTTGGTGGCTGCTCATCTCCTTCCGTGGTCCCTTCCTCTGACTTGTAGGATATGCATCCTGAAAATAACACCAGCATTTCCATGTAACTAAATTGGAATAAATTCTTTACATAATCAATCATAAAAAGAAATGAGAATATTGCGAAACAACAGCTACTTACCTCACCCAACAATACACCCAAACAGCCCTCGGGCCCGCTTCACCATCTCCTCATCCCCCAGCACCACCGCAACCTCCCCTACAGCCTCCAGATTCCTGGCTGCAAACTCAAGATATTCCATCACATCACCGGCATAGGCAAATACACCATACTTGGCAGTCAGCACATCAATAATCCTGCCCGCAGACAGACCCTCACACCTCATCTCCATCAATTTCCTGGAAAACTTCCGCTCAGGACAGCCGCAATAGGGCGAACCCTTGCAGGTGCAGCTCAAAAAATCTTTAGCAAAATTCACCAGCTTCTGCTGCGTGGCGCTATCCAGCCTCGCCAGGCTCTCCCCTGACAATGCCATCTCCATTGCACCACCCTGGAACACCCTGGACGGCAGGCGCACATTCAAACTGGCAGCAATACGGTCAGCCCCTGCAAAGAACGCCCTGTCAAACACCTCAAGCCCGGTAACAATCTCATCAGGCTCCAGCCCTGACTCAATCCCATCCTTAATCACATCGACCTGCTCAGGGTTCAGGAAATGCTTTACCATTATTCGTCCCATGCTGGTAAGCCGCACCTTAGTCCCTGAAATTTCCATATAACCCATTTCCTGCAGCTTGCCTGCCAGGTAGCCCACATCCCCGCCGCCAAGCCTGGACGACTCTACCGTCCTGATAACATTCAAATCATCCCACACAGCCGCCGATACCGCCACCTGTTCAAGTACAGCATCCTCACCAGACTCAACTTCGATAGGAGCCACAACCCCCCTAAGCAACCTAAACGCCACCTTATCTTCACTCTCCCCCCGCCCGAAACTCTTATCAGGCTCAGCCATTAGCACCACCACACCCCGGTCATGATAATCAGGCCTGCCTGCCCGCCCCTGCATCTGCAAAAACTCCCCCTGGCCCAGCCATTCAATACCCATAGCCAGCCCCTCAAAAATCACCTGCGAGGCAGGGAAATCCACACCTGCAGCCAGGGCGGCAGTGGTCACAACTACAGGGAGCCTGGCCTTTCCAAACTCCTGTTCGATCCGCCTGCGCTGCTGGTACGGCAGGCCCGCATGGTAAGCAGCCGAATGAATCTGCAATGCATCTGACAACCTGTGGCAGTTATGCCTGGAATTAGTAAACACAATGGTCTGCCCCCTGAAACCCTTCGACGACTTGCGGTCATATTCCTCCCGAGCCAGCTGGTTTATGAGCCGCAACTTCTCTGATGGTCCGCCAAATATCAGGTGACGCTCCAGGGGTATTGGCCGTTCCTCATATTCGATAAGCGTACTGCCAAGGGCACTTGCAAGCCTTCCCGGCTCACCCACTGTGGCAGATAGATAGATGAACTGGCATTTGGGGTATAGGTACCTGAGCCTGGCAATCAGCCCATCCAGGCGCGGTCCCCGTTCAAGGTCCTGTATCATGTGCACCTCGTCCATCACCACAGTACCCACCTTGCCCACCCTGCGCCCGCCGCCCGAGCGCAGCAAGTAGTCAATACCCTCATAAGTACCAACTATGATATCAGAATCAAGCGATGTGCGCATACGGTTTCCCTTCCCGCCACCGATACGGCTCTGTCCCACCCTTACGGCCGTAGTAAGTCCAAGTGATTGGTATTTTTTTCTGAACTGGTCATACTTCTGGTTGGCAAGTGCTACCAGTGGAACCAAAAACAGCATCTTACCCCTTCCGGCCAGAATATTGTTCACCCCTGCGATCTCGCCCACAAGCGTTTTACCGGTAGCAGTGGCAGAAACCACCAGCTGGTTTTTGCCCTTTAGTAATCCTGCCGCAACTGAAAGTGACTGTACCGGCAGCAGCGTTTCAGGAAGGATGCCTTTAAGGCGCCCATCCACATCCAGGTCTTTTGATTGTAACAGGCCCATATGCGAACTTGCCAGGACCTCATCGAACAGGGTCAGTTCACGGTCCATCTTTTTCGGGTCCAGCAGCACCAGCATACGGTCCAGGTCCCGTGTCTTGAGCAACTGCTGGAATAATCTTTCAATCCCCTCTTCACCCATCCGCCTGCCACAGAGGTTTATTTCCCTGTGCAGTTCAGATAGGCCACAGTTCTCACAAAGAAACTCGCTCCGGTACCTGATAGAACCCTTATCCACAGGCGTAAACCGCCCATCTGACAGGCATGTACGGCATACTTCCACCCTTTCATGGGTCAGGTGGTAACCCTCCAGCATCATCAGGAAATCCTTTTCAGATGCATCGTCCCCGTGTCCGGAAACCAGTATCAGGTCTGCCATGCGTAACAGGTCAACGGCTTCAGATGGAGCCATTATTTTATCAGTCCCATCTTCAACCACCCGGAACTTGAAAGGACGGGGACCTTTTGAACTATGCTTCAACTCGAGGATGCCTTTTACCGATGCAGTGCTGCTACCGTCCTTTAATATCAACAGTTCGACAGCTGCCCTGGTCGGCCTTATTAAAACTATGAAAGACATATTAAAAAACAATCATTTACGAAGGTCATGAAGGTCATACGACAGACCTTCAGATTCAAGTCTGTTCAATAGTTGTGGTACTTCTTCGTCCACAGATACCACAACGGAAGATAACCCATGGAAAGCTGCCTCCACCACCGATTCCTTGGTCCCGAACATAATATTAGGTTCCCTGCTTATACTGCGCAATGCAATCAAAGATTCCACGCCTAAAACGCATAAATAACTTGCATCCCTGGTCAGTTCACGCAACATATCCAGATTAACATTCCTGGAACCGCCCCGTTCAACCCTGGGCACCTTGCATACGGTAATCTTCACATCATCCAGCTCTATCATGCCGTGCAGGTCAGTCACTCCCACATCCTCGCCTGCCTTTACATCTGAGGTCAGGACACCACTAGCAGAACCATCCTGGTAAGTTGTAGCATACAATAATCCCTCACGCATCACAATTGATACCTTCTGGCCCGCTTTATTATCCTCATCCGCAATGGCTGTCCATACAGACACATGGCTTATGATCTCTTCCATTACGTATTTGGAATAACGCTTCAGCTCAGCTGTACGCTCAAGTACCCATTCAATTCCATTTTTAGTTACTTTATAACGTACCCTGCCGTCAGAAAAAATCAACCCATCATCTGTAAGTTCTCTGATATATTCAGAAACCGCCTGGGGAGTTATACCTACCTTATCAGCAATCTCCCTCTGGCGTACATTTGGCTGGTGGGCTGCGATTTCCACAAGGATTTGAAATTTAGTGCTTTCTTTTTTGCTATGAAGTAAGTCTATCATTCAAGAGCACCGACAAATTCGATTCTCTGACCTTTTACAAGTAATTTATTGGAACGCCGTGCGATACCTCTCAAATATAACGGAGTTGTTCCCACCGCCCTTGACAGACCGGTCATAGACTGGTTACCATTTACCACTTCAGTTTCAATCTGTTCCATCATATTCCTTATATCATCGTCACAAGTAAAAGTTATCATGAGCAGGTCGGCAAGATCCTCAATAGAACACTGGAAGTTCACCTGTATCTTAGAATAGGAAGTATGAAATTCTTTTATAGGTGTTTTTCCGGGTTCAGGCATCCGCCACTTGCTTTCAATCAAACCACTCTTCTTCAAAATTGTAAGACTTTCTTCCACTTCAAAATCGAGCATTTCCTTAAGCTCTTCTTCGGTGTACCAATCAACCAGAAGATGATCAAAAACTTTCTTGTGAGTATCAGACCCGAAAGTACGTAACAGTGGAACAAGATCCGAAGGATCATTAATAATGCGAGTTCGTTTACCCATTTAGATTAACCTCTTTAGCTATATATGGTCTTTTAATTTGATAAAGCTTTTTAAAAAAACCAACCTAAATTCACTCGATACTTATCAGGTCAGATATGCAATGGAATAAAAACCATTCAAGGTCAACGGTTATGCCAGTTTTAGTACTGTGGTTCCAGTCCCTCGATCTTTGAGAATGTTGAATCGGCTTTTTTTCGTATAGCCATACGGTCACGTTTATCTTTTTCTATCTGGATGGCTTCGACCGCAAGGGCGTACAGGTTCTCAAGTTCTGATGTAGTCTCCAGCGTAATTACAGAAAGGACTTTTGGTAACTCTCCGTTTCGGATAATAACCCCTTTGAACACATGACCGATATGAGATGCCAGTTTGTCAATCTCACCAGAAATATCATCAATGCTCAGATATTTGCGGTCACCCCTCATAATTATCATTGCCCTGCTGCCTTCTTCGAAAACATTTGAGGAGAACAGCAGACCGCTGGGAGAAAGACTGTCGTGTATGACTGAACGAATCGTGTTCTTCCCATCGCCTTTAGCAAATCCGATAGTGGCAAAACCAGCTCCTCCCGACATTACCGTTTGGAAATCACCCAGGTCAGTAACCATCATCATCTCACTATCCAATGCTTCAAGTAAAAACAATAACCGTTCAGCTATCATGTTGTTTATGCCGTCATAAGCACTCTGTATATCTCCACCAGCATCTTTCAGGAACTGGTTATCTGCCAGTATTATGCCATCAGTTCCACTGTCATACATTTCCTTTAGACAAAATGCAGAGTTTTGGAGATATATTGTACCCTCTTCCCTGAAAGGCAGGACTACTACTGAATAAATTGGAAAATCATATCTACCCTTCAATTCTTTTATTAACAACGGACTAAATGATGAGCCGGTTCCGCCTGAAGTCGACGTAATGACAAAACCAACATCAAACTCCCCTCTTTCTGAGATGTTCCTCATTATAAGGTCCTTGTTGTCAGTAAAACACTGCTTACCCACAATGCGGTTTGCACCTACACCGTGCAAGTTAGGGATATGGATCCGGTCCTTGGTTTTTGTATAATGCAGATCCTTCAGGTCATTTATAGCGGTGTTTATTGCTATGGTCTCGACCCTTGAAGGGAATTTCTGGCGGGAATAATATTTTGAGAACTTACCGCCGCCAAAGGCTTCCCTATTGACAGCGTCCAATATTCTGTTGCCGCACTGACCAGCCCCAACCATCAAGACATTTAACAATTAAAAATCCTCCTTAATCTCATTTTTTACATCCTGAACTGACTGCGTCTCCAGTGCAACCAACCTGCTATGGCGATTATGATGATAACCGGAGTAATGTAAACATAAATCGGATATTCTGCCAAGGAATCATATTTACCCTTTTCAACATAGAACACATCTGAAGTCTCTTCTATCTGTACTAATTCTTCATCTACGCCGTTATCATATGTCAATTTTACTGTTAAAGTATTAGCTCCGACTTCATCGGCTCTGAGTGTGAATTTATACTCATCCTCATACCTTGCTCCAAATACGCTCTTTTGAATCATAGGTTTTTCATTTATCATGTCAATGTCTTCTGAGCCCGAAAGATACGTTAAGTTATTAGGAATTACCGGAGTGATCTTAACAGTATATGCAGGTACATCTTTTAAGTTCTCAACATTTATTGTAAAAGTAATCT
>QBUR01000136.1 GCA_013374385.1 Candidatus Methanocomedens sp.
TATTTAAACCCCCTGAGGAATATCCAAAATACACGATTTACGATAAAACCACTGGTCATTATAAAAATAAACTTCATCCGGGCTATAAACTTATGGTGGTATTTGAAGCAATGGCCATTCTCTTTATCGGACTGACAGGCATCATAATGATAGACCTGAAATTCGGATTTATAAATTTTGATATACCTTTATGGAATAATTTTATGGCCTGGTTCGTAAATGACATAACCGGTAGTGCAGCTGCATTTATTGGTATGAGCGGAGTTGAACTGATCAGGATAATACACTTGTGGGCAACATACTGGTTCGTGCTTGAACTCATCATTCATCTGGGATTCCTGGGAACAGATCCGAGGATGTCACAAAATGTTAAGGCCTTGTTCATAACCGGTAAGGAGACTATGAATGAATATGTAGATGTTGTTGAGGGTGTACATGAAGAACATGAGAAAAAACCAAGGGAGAAAAGACCACTGATTGTATTCAGGTGAACACTTGACAATAATGAGTATTTGTTTAACCATATGCTATGATTAAAACGAAAAGTTAATATTAGCATAAGGGATTTGAAAATCAATAATTATACACAAAATATTGAAAGGAGGAGACAATTTGAAGCTAAGCAATTGTTTGCTATTATTAATAGTAATATCCACAATGGTGGGAGTAGTTCAAGCAGAGGAACTACAGTATGAAACAGTAACTAAAATGGCTGCAGACTCTGACTGCGCGGCCTGCCATGATCCGGACCCACATGTGATACATGCAACTACATCAGCCACATGCCAGCAGTGTCATGGTACAACATTGACCGACCGTCGACCTGAGTGTAACAAATGCCATTCAGGTACTATACATAATGTACATATTAAGAAGGTGCAAACTGAGGATTGCTCTTACTGCCATTCAGGACTTGATAGTTTACATTCAGACATGATTTCAGATACACTTTGTTCCCATTGCCATGATGACCTGCTTGATGTTCACGGCGGAGGTTCTGAATCTTGTGACGCATGTCATTTTAAAGCATCAGAAATAGTATCACCAGTTACAGCTGCTTCCGATGTAATTGTCTGCCAGAACTGCCACGTCTCAGCAGATGTTGCGGTGCTTCATGGCGAGTCATCGAACGTGAGCTCATGTTATCTATGCCACAGACCTGGTGCCAGTGAGGTAGAGTCACCTAGTGAGATACCCCATTTTCTGCATGTTCCTAAAGTGGAATGTAGCAGTTGTCATTTAAGCCAGGAAACAGGTAAGATTTACTTACCGGCATGTATCCAATGCCACAGTGTGGAGAAACTGCACGGCTATAACACCATAGCTCTCAAAACATCAGCTACAGGATTGAAATGTTCGGTTTGTCATCCTATGTTAAATTCTGATGATAATGGTGATGCAACGTCTACCGCATCAACTCCTGCATCAACTCCTGACACTGGGAAACCTACTGAAGGTATCGCCAATGGTGATGGAGAAGAAAGTACTGGAGTTCCAGGTTTCGGAATCCTGACAGCATTGACAGCACTGACCGTGTTATACGTGATAAATAGAAACAGGAATTAAATATTCCAAAACCGGAAGATAGTCCTGCTATCTTCCTTTCTGTTTTTCTTTTTTACTTTTTGTTTACTTTACTTATAACAGGTTCAGTGCCCTTCTTTTGGCTCCGATACATGCCTGCTGTAATTGTACAATAAGGGGTGTTCGGGTACCGTGGACAGTAGTCTTTCCTGAAACAATTGCTTTGAATATAGCATCAACTGATGGTTCTGAGTCGATTTCAGAATATGCCCTGCCCACCATTTCAACAAAATGAGCATCGCTGTTGCCCAGCATTGGCAGTTCAAGTTCTTCT
This sequence comes from Candidatus Methanocomedens sp., assembly GCA_013374385.1. Taxonomy (GTDB): domain Archaea; phylum Halobacteriota; class Methanosarcinia; order Methanosarcinales; family Methanocomedenaceae; genus Methanocomedens_B. The sequence continues at coordinate 1,859 of QBUR01000136.1, forward strand.
GCCATCCGTACAGCAAGGGTATTGAACCTGCCCAGTATATATCGGGAGTTCAGTGTCTCGATGGCATCCACATCCAGGTCAGAAACATCACCCAAACTTTTCGGGTAACCCTTGAAGGGATGAGGGGCCACTATCAGGCAGTCCTGTGCCCGGGCTAGCCTGATTATATCCATTGGGTCTTTGTTTTTAGGGAACCCATCATTGTTGCCCAGCACCAGCAAGTGACCCCGGGTGGTGGTTACTTCAACTCCAGGAACCACTACCAAATCAATGTCATGTTCCTTAACTAGACGCTGTGCTTCCAGAGAGCCCTCGATAGTATCATGGTCGCATATTGCAATACCGTCCAGACCGATACTGCATGCCTGCTTCAAAATGGATTCAACAGGTGAGGCGCAATCTTTGGAATAACAGGAATGGATATGTAGATCAATCCGCATTGGACCTTTGTTATGTTAGAAGTGTTAAAAAAGATTTCGAACATTACCTTTTTGTTAATTCAACCCCTCAAGTCCTATAACCTATCATAAGTCATAAATAATAATTAAACAATTACAAATCAAATCCCATCAACGGGTAATAATGATAATACATTTTATGCTATTTGGAGGAAGTTTTACTTGAAAGAAATACGTATCCATGGCCGCGGTGGACAGGGTTCTGTCACGGCAGCCGAACTGCTGGCAGTGGCCGCCTTTGAAGATGGAAAATATTCCCAGGCATTCCCAGCCTTTGGTGTGGAGCGGAGAGGCGCTCCTATAATGGCTTTTACAAGAATCAACGAACAATTCATCAGGCTTCGCAGCCAGATATACGAACCTGATTATGTAATCGTACAGGACGCCACGCTCATCGAGACAGTGGACGTTGCATCGGGTGCTAAACCTGCCGGTAAGATATTGATAAACACTGAATTTTCACCTGATACCTTCGACCTTGACACAGAGGCAGAGGTCATAACAATAGATGCAACTAGGATTGCCCTTGACATCATCGGGCGCCCTATTGTAAATACTATTCTCCTGGGTGCCTTTGCTGGCGCCACAGGCGAAATCAAGGTTAAAAGCATCCAGAACGCTGTAGAGCAACGCTTCCCCGGTAAAGTGGGCGAGAAGAATTCCCAGGCCGTGCTTGAAGCTTATAACCGCATGGGGGCGGGACAATGAAAGTTACAATCGGCGGAGCTGTAAAGCCCGGTACTACCAGGGTCAACAAGACCGGAGGCTGGAGGAATTTCAGGCCTCTGTACCACAAGGACAAATGTGTCAGATGCGGACTGTGTTCGTTATTATGCCCTGATAGCAGTATCCACGAGCAGGAAGACAAGTACGTTACCTTTGATTTTGATTACTGTAAAGGCTGCGGCATTTGTGCCAATGAATGTCCCAAGGATGCCATAGAAATGGTGCTGGAGGAAAAATAATATGTCTGGAAAAATGACAGTGGTAGAAGGTTCTTATGCAATAGCCCATTCTGTAAAGGTTTGCAGGCCAAATGTAATATCGGCATATCCAATCACACCACAGACCCATATCGTGGAAGACCTGTCACAGTTCATGGCTGACGGCGAAATACCCAATTGTGAATATATCAATGTAGAGAGCGAGTTCTCTGCAATTTCCGCACTGATAGGTGCCAGTGCTACGGGCGCCAGGACATATTCGTCCACATCTTCCCAGGGACTGGAACTGATGCACGAAGTGCTGTTCAATGCTTCAGGTATGCGACTGCCTATCATTATGACAGTAGTAAACCGGGCTGTTAGTGCACCCATCAGTATATGGAATGATCACCAGGACAGCATATCCCAGCGTGATACAGGCTGGATACAGTTATATGCGGAAAATATCCAGGAAATGAGCGATATGACAGCCCAGGCTTTCAAAATAGCAGAGGACAAAGATGTCATGCTGCCAGCCATGGTCTGCATGGACGGTTTCATCCTGTCACATGTATTTGAACCAGTGGTACTGCTGGAACAGGAACTTACAGACGAGTTCCTGCCCCCCTATGACCCGGAGCATGTGCTTGACACCCGTAACCCATTGTCCTTTGGCACTTTTGCTGATCCTTCCGCCTATACCGAATTCAGGTACCTGCAACAAAAAGGAATGGATGTAGCCCTTGGTAAGATAGAGAAGGCTGCCGATGATTTCAAGAAGATATTCGGCCGTTACTACGGCGGACTTATAGAACCATATATGGCAGAGGATGCCGATATCCTGTTAATGGCAATGGGCTCAGTGGTGGGCACTATCAAAGATGTAATTGATAAAGCCCGCAGCCAGGGTATCAAGGTGGGCCTGATCAAGGTCAGGACATTCAGGCCTTTCCCTATGGAAGCCATACATAGTGCGGTCTCAGATGCTGCTATCGTCGTGACCCTGGATAAGAACATTTCAATTGGCCTGAACGAAGGTGCCCTGTTTACAGAGGTTAAATCCTGCTTATACAATTCAGATATTAATGTACCTGTGATGGGCTTCATGTTGGGACACGGCGGGCGGGATATCCCTATGAGTACTATTCAAATGATTATAGATAAGGCCGCACAAGCCATAAAATCCGGTATTAAGATTGAGAGTGAATATGCTGATCTGCGAGGTGAACTCTTATGAGCAGACTGGCCCCCGGACACAGGGGATGCGCGGGCTGTTGCGATGCCATGGCAGCTAATTTCGTACTGGAAGCGGTAGGAGACGATGCCATAGTTGTAAATCCCACCGGCTGTTTGGAAGTGATGACCACACCGTACCCTGAATCAGCCTGGGAAGTGCCCTGGATACATTCATTGTTCGAGAACACCGCATCTGTAGCTTCGGGTATTGAGGCGGCCTTGCGGGCACTTGGACGTAAAGGTGATACAAAAGTCATAGCCATGGGTGGCGACGGCGCTACAGTGGATATAGGAATACTTGGAATATCAGGGGCTTTCGAGCGTGGTGATGATATAACCTATGTGTGTATCGATAACGAGGCGTACATGAACACGGGTGTACAGCGCAGTGGAGCCACCCCATTTAATGCTTCAACTTCAACCAGCCCGCCTGGCAGCCAGAGTTTCGGCAACTCCAGGCCCAAGAAGAACATGCCTGCCATTATAGTTGCCCACGGTTCGCCCTATGTGGCCACCACGTCTATCTCCTATCCAAAGGATATGATGCGCAAGGTCAAAAAGGCAGCGGACATTGAGGGGGCTACTTATATCCATGCCCATGCTCCTTGTGCAACGGGCTGGAGGTTTGATACCTCCAAGACTGTGGAGATCGGTAAACTGGCAGTCGAGACTGCACTGTGGCCTTTGTACGAGATGGAGGATGGTGAGATAACTTCAGTCAGGAAGGTAAAAAAGCCAAAGCCTGTGGAAGAATATCTCAAAGCACAGGGCAGGTTCAAGCACCTGTTCACCATGGAAGGCGGGGATGAAGCGATAGCAAAGATACAGGCTATTGCTGAATGGAATATCAAGCATTATGGTCTGGAATAGCGGAGTAGAGACCTGATTAATCCAAATAAAATTATAAAATAATGAAGGCAAAAGTCGGGTTATGAACGGGATATGAGGGGATAAACTCTACTCGACCTTTGCCTAATTTATATTATTCTACATTATAGTTTATTAACTTTTCTTTTTGACCATATTTTTACTTAAATAAGGGGTCTTGGTTGTTTGTCCTCTGGCAGTACTGGTAGTTCCATAGTATTAATGAGCACCGGGTCTGTGACCTCTTTTGCCCGCTCCAGCAGCATCTCCTTGCCTCGCTGGGTGATGGCGAAAATGGGTATAGCAGTGCCGAACTGCGCCAGAGCATGCCCTTTTATGTGTTCCCTGATGGAACCTGAACTGCAACCTGTGGTTATATCCACCAAGTTGATCAACTCCTTCGCTTCCTCGTGACCCATACCGGTAACATGAACGCCAAAGGTGACAATCTCCACACCATGTTCTTTCTCAAGCTGGCGCATTTTCCTGACATCCGGTGCACATACGACTGAAACGCCTATTTGCTTATGCCCCATGTCGACGGCCTTCTCCACGCCTGCAACCTGGTCCAGGGCAGCTGTTTTAGGGTCAAGCACGGTCCCACCTGCCTTTTCTATACGGCTAATTAGTTCTGGAATGGGCGTGGTTTCAACCAGTCCGGATATCCTGCTGCCTATGCCCTGGGCCAGGGTGGGACTGCTTGTTATAACAGTACCCGCACCTTCGCAGGCAGTTACACAGGCATCCAGCAATCCCCTGTGCAGGGCGGTCATGAAGGTCTCGCTGGCGCCAAAACCTACGAAAATCTCCATCTCTATCTCCCGCAGGGCAGTGAACATACCAAAATCCTCTATACGGAATTCGATGTTGCCTTTCACGGATTCGGAAGTAAATTGTGTGATGTTCCTGACCTTGGCAAAGATGGGGCAGTAGTCGGTCTTAGGCTGACCAACTTCCACGACTTTGCCGTCCTCGACTACAACCCTGGTCTTGCCCAGGGCTTCCATTACATGTCTGTCTTTTTTTTGGGACATAATTCAACATATAATGATACTCGGTATTATTTATTTCTGACACAATACCAAATTCCATTTGTACAGCGAAAAGTTCAGATTCAGATGCGACTACAAATCCATGTAAATCAGTGAAATCAGCGTCTTTTTATATTTTTAGACACAGATTGACACCGATTTACACTGATTTTACCTAAAGTCGGTGTCAACAAAATAACTGATTTTTAGAACAGTGCCCCCATTTCCTAAGTTTTATATCGAAAAAGCGCGGTCTTTCATAGTGATGATACAGATAAACACCCCATCTCGGCTGCATTTCACTCTTATCGACCTGAATGCGTCACTGGGAAGAGTGGACGGCGGTGTGGGGTTGACGCTGGACGACCCGTCAATGAGGTTGTCGGCCAAGGAGACAAACGATGGCGTGTTCGTAACCGGTAGCGGTGACCTTAAGCGGATTAAATCCGCAGCCGAACTCTTGATTCCGCAAGGCGAGGGTATCCATATAAAAGTGGAACAACCATATCCGGCCCATGTGGGGTTGGGCAGCGGGACACAGAGTGCACTGGCTGCGGGCTGGGCTGTCAACCTTACGTTCGGGCTGGGCCTGAGTGTGCGTG
>QBUR01000135.1 GCA_013374385.1 Candidatus Methanocomedens sp.
CTTTGCCTCAACCTGAAAGGGTGCAGACTTGCCAATGGTGTTTCATTGTATGAACGGAGGCAAACCTGTTAATGTAAGACACTCAACGACGCTGAAAAGCGAGAGACTTACAGACGCTTAATGCGTTAATAGGCTGCAGACCGGAATTACAAAAGCAGTGATCTGAGTGAAAACTGCTGCCCGATATAAAGGGTTATGAAAGGCTTGAGCCGCTGTGACAAGAAGTTACATCATAAATTGCCATTGTGCTACTCCATCCATTTGGAGTAATCCTACTATGATATGCGTTGGTGGTAACGCCAGGGTGTAGTGCTCATAGGACAATATGGAAATGTTGGAAGTCTAATCCAGCCAATCTGTTAGGATAAAGAATACCATGAAGAAACACATGTTGAATCACCGTAAGAGTCGTCAGCCTTGATAAGCGAAATAAGACTGATACGCTTAACCAAAAGGTAAAAAATCGGGTTATAATGGCTCGGCTTACATTATAATAAATGGACAAATGATTTTCGGCTTACAGGTGGCTTCTAAAGTATTCACAAAAATTATTTATGGTGTAGAACTTGGTAAGCCCTATGCACTCCCAGTATTTGGGTAGGAACTCCGTGAGGAGGGACGATGGTGCAGAGGGTAGAGGAAATGGTAAAAAGCAAATGACAATTTGTAATGAGTTGTATAGAGGTTCAAAATTTGCCTTAACCCGAAAGGGTGCTGACTTACCAGTGGTGTTCCATTGTATGAATGGAGGCAAACCTATCAATGTGAGATACTCAACTACGCTGAAAAGCGAGAGGCTCACAGACGCTCAATGCGTTAATAGGCTGCAGACCGGAATTACAAAAGCAATTATCGAAATGATAACTGCTGCCCGATAAGGGTTATGGAAGGCTTGAGCGGTATGAAACTAAAGTTTCACGTACCGTTCTGAGAAGAGGGAGAGCGAGTAATCGCTCTTCCTTATTCGGCTAAGATAATCCCCTATAAGCCCCCCCTATTGAGCCCCACAAAAAACAACCTACCTCATTGCATTCCTGACAATCTGCGCTGAGCCCCCTGCATTGAAAGCCTTCAGGAACACCAGCGTTTCAGCATAAGCCAAGGCATCAATGGCCATCTTTGTGTCATCACCAACAGAATAAATCCTGTCATAGAACTGCTTAATAGCGAACTTGCAGAACTTGCCGAACAACTCATTATCGGACTTGCCCTTTGCCTGCTCCTTGTAAGTATCAAGGGTCCAGTTCCAGATATCACTGTACAGTTCAGGCTCGTACACCTTGAACAAATCCCATACCATATTCTGGTAGAAAGTGGCTACATTGCCCTTGTTAATATCCCCGCGCGGGAAATGATTATGTATCAGGTCCCTGGGCGTACCCGTAATACCGTGCTGGGCAATCCTTACGTCCAGGTTATTGTCCCTCAATGCCTTAGCCACAGCCGAGGTCTGGGGAATGTCAATTGAAACCTGCTCAATCATATTGCCAAGAGCGTCATACGTATTGCCATGTGCGCTGCCGTTTGCAATAGCCAGCACGTGGGGCCGGATGCCGTTCTCGTTTAGCGCAGTAATGAATGTAACTGCTTCCTCAGGCCTGGTAAGCACCCTGCCTGATTCGTCCTCCCGTCCTATCTCGCCGACCTCAACCTCAAGACCGTACTCCCTGCCCGCCATTCTTTCTTCGATATGCTTTGCCACTTGGGTGGTGGCATTTATATTATCTGCCAGTTCCTCTCGCAGGTCTCCGCCCTGGAAATTGAACAGGTGGGACGCATCAATAGCAAATGAAGTGAAACCCGCATCTATCTGGGCACTCACCAGTTCCTTGGTGCCCTCAATATCCTCAGGTGTCCCCTTCTTAATCCCAATATGGTCAGCATGCAATGCCCATATGTCAAATCCCACTTCTCGCGCTGCTTCATTTGCCATTCGCGAAAAATCAGCCGGTGTCTGGCCAGTATAACCCCCTTCAAGGTCACATTCAGACCTGGCAAGTTCAACAATAAGCGCAGCGTCCATATCCTTAGCTGCCCGGAAAATCCCCCTGTTCACCAGTGCAATCCTGAGATTGGCTGCCATGATAATGGCATCCTTATCTTTCAGGCTATCAAACAAAAGCGAACCGGCTTTTGGTCCAAAATCTATATCGCTCATGTATATACCTCCTTTTTAACTTCACTCTCAATTTCTTTGATACCTATAAATATACTCCTCAAGTCCCATAATAGTTTCTTATTAGCCTTGAACAAAGCCCACACCAGCCCGATAAGAGTGGTACTGCCCAGGTCAACCCCTTCAAGGGAATGAGCCAAAGTATTCAGTTCATCGTCAGTCATTCTAGTGAACCGATCCTTGACCACCATGCCCATATCAATGTCACGCCCCAGTTCAACACGCCATTTCTTCTCATACTCCTGCAAAGACTCAGCAGACACATCTGAGCGCCTGATAGCATTGGCTGCCACTTTGCCAGCCATATCCCCTGCCCACATCGAATTGAATATACCACCGCCAGTTACCGGGTCTGATTGGCGGGCAGCATCTCCAACAAGCATAAGTCCGTTGGCAACCGTCCTTTCAATTGTACCGCACACAGGTACACCTCCAACTACCAGCTCAATTTTCTTGCCATCAGGATAATGTTTACTTATGAACTCATCCAGTAGTTCCAATGCCCTGACTTCACCTGACATATGACCTGTTATGCCTATTCCAACATTGGCCGTATTTTTCCCTTTCGGGAATATCCAGACATAACCCACAGGAGCAATCTTATTCCCCAGGTAAAATTTACAAAAATCCGGGTCGATATCAATATTTGTCATCAGATACTGTGCACACGTGCATATATCCCTCGGTTTTAACGTGGTGTCAATACCTGCCCAGCGTCCTACTTTCGACTCAACGCCGTCAGCACCCACCACAATCTTTGCCTTTATCTCATACTGTTTACCCATATGTTCTGCCTTTATGCCTTTAACAAAACCATCTTCCATCAAGAGTCCGGTTGCTCTGGTCTTGACCATTACCTCAACCCCTGCCAGTGCAGCCTCCCTGGCCAGTGCCCGGTCGAACACCTTACGCTCAAGCACATATCCCACTTCAGCGCCAGAAAGTTCCTCACTCATCTCTACCATAGTGCCGTCTGGTGAATATATCTTTGAACCTTTGACCTCGGCAGATATCCAGGCAGGGTCAGGCTCGATGTATTCCTTGAGGTATACCTTATTCACGCCCTCGGCGCATCGCACTGGGTCACCTATCTGCTGCCGCTTCTCGATAAGCAGCACATCAAGCCCCTCCATGACTGCGGTCTTTGCAGTCATTGAACCGCCCGGTCCCGCTCCCACTACAATAACATCATAACGGTCCTTCATCAGGATACCTCCAGCGCCCTCACAGGACATATCTTAATGCATATCCCGCAGTCATTGCATGACTCACCCACTTCAATCCAGGTTTCCATTAACTCAAGGACGCCTGTAGGGCACACACTGACACATGCACCACAATATCCACATTTTGATCTGTTTACACTTACTGTCAAAAATTATCTCTCCAATACATGTGATTTTGTTATTAAACCCCGAAATGTGCTAACCACTATTCCTTTTCAAACATTTAAATTTGTCGTAATCTCGTAATGTTCATGAAAACGACCACGCAACAAATCATATGCTACTTATCTAAAGGAATCGTGCAGGAACAAGTTGGTTCGCCAACAGGTCATCATAAGTCTCAGCCTTCCTTATAACATCCACTTCACCGTCATTGACCAGCACCTCGGCACATCTGGGCCGTCCGTTATATTGACTGCTCATGCTAAACCCATAAGCACCTGCATCAAGAATGGCTATAATATCATTCTTCTCAACATGAGGTAATTCCCTGTCATGAGCAAGGATATCTCCGGTCTCGCATATAGGGCCGACCACAGTGTACAGACTTGAAACCTGGGCATCCACCTTATTTGCCACCACTACATGATGATAACTGTCATACATAGCAGGCCTTATCAGCAGGTTGAATCCAGCGTCGACACCCACAAACTTTTTAGCTGCATGCTTCATAGTATTGACAGAGGTTAGCAGTACAGTCGTATCTCCCATAATATACCTGCCTGGTTCAATAATTAGTTTCAGGTCAACACCAATGGCCTTTGAACGCTTCTCAAAGATAGGGAGTACTACATCTGCCAGGTCCTTTGGTGTGGGTGCGAGTTCGCCCTTCTTGTAGGGTATTCCCAGGCCCGAGCCCATATCAAGAAATTCCAGCTCTACGCCAAGTCTTTTCACCTGCTCGACCAGATCCATCATACGGTTGACTGCTTCGTCAAAGGGTGACGTATCCAGTATCTGGCTGCCGATATGACAGTGCATACCTATGGGATGTACGCCCTCCAGTTCAATCGCTTCTTTGTATGCAGCTACTACTTCCCTGTGCGGTATCCCGAACTTGGATGTTTTAAGTCCTGTACTTATCTTTGGATGGGTATCAGGGGATACATCCGGATTGACCCTGAAGGCGATATTAACGGTACTGTTATGCGATTTGGCAATGCGACTTAAGGTATTCAGTTCGTCAAGGGAATCCACTGAGACCCTGACCCCTGTCTCCACAGCCATTTCCAGTTCCCTGTCAGTCTTGGAGTTGCCGTTGAATAGTATCTTCTCCTTAGGGATACCTGCAAGCAGTGCCATATAAAGTTCGCCATCCCCAAACACGTCGGCACCTGCACCTTCCTGTGCCAGAATGCGCAAGAGGGTGAAGTTTCCATTAGCCTTGGCGGCATAGTACAAGTCTGCATCAGGAAATGCCTCGCTGTACCTGCGGAAGTTGTCCCTGACACGCTGCTCGTTCGTCACATACAACGGCGTCCCGTACTCTTCAACAAGGTCAACAGTGTCAACCCCCCCGATGATAAGGTGACCGTCACGCTTTTCCAGATGGTTCTTTATCGTAAACATGTAATTCCCTCAATAATATTGCAATTTTTAATTGTCGGCTCTATTGAATATAATACAATAAAAGGCTTTTCAGGTTGTATGATTCTCATATCGGTTTAGTTGATTAATCCCAATTATTTGCCTACTTAACTGCCCTCTTTTTACCACATCATCCCATCCATTATCTTTATTAGTGGTTATCTGTAATAGGGTATCGGTAACTTTCAACATTATTAGGGGCATAAATCATGTCAGACATCAATATCACAAGGACCCAAAACAGCCACATATCTGAGGTTGACTTTGATACGCTGGGCTTTGGTGAGGTTTTTACAGACCATATGTTCAGTATGGATTACAAGAACGGAAAATGGATTAATCCCAGGATAGAACCCTATGGAAAGATAGAGTTCGAACCCGCCTTGTGCACTCTGCACTATGCCCAGGCAGTATTTGAAGGACTAAAGGCCTTCCATACCAAAGATGGCAGCATCAACATATTTCGGCCCGAGACAAACCTGGAACGTATGAATCGGTCTAATGTGAGAATGTGCATCCCTGAGATTGACCTGGATATGTTTATGGAGGCCATGACCGAACTGATTAAACAGGACAGGGACTGGATACCTACCTCAATGGGATATTCTCTTTACATTCGCCCCTTTGTCTTTGGCACTGATAATTTCCTCGGCGTTCACCCGTCCAGTACATATCGATTCATGATTATCCTATCCCCGGTTGGTGCATACTACAAGGAAGGTTTCAATCCAGTCAGCCTGCTGGTTCCAGATGAATATGTCAGGGCGGTAAAGGGCGGTGTAGGAGAGGCTAAGACCGCAGGCAATTATGCAGCCAGCTTGCTGCCTGCACAGATAGCTCAGGAAAAAGGTTTCACTCAGGTTCTCTGGCTGGACGGTGAACACCACAAGTACATCGACGAAGTTGGCACCATGAACATCTTCTTTGTAATCGACGATGTGATAATAACACCGCCACTGGAAGGCTCTATCCTGCCTGGTATCACCAGGGAGACTGCACTCCAACTTACGAAATCATGGGGCATGGAAGTGCAGGAGAAGCGCATCTCGATAGACGAGGTCATAGATGCCAACAAACAGGGCCGGCTCCAGGAGGTATTCGGCACTGGTACCGCAGCTGTCATATCCCCTGTGGGCGAGATACAGTACAAGGACACCAATATCAATATCAATGACGGTGAGATTGGTCCAATCGCAAATCGTTTGTACGATGAGATTACGCGTATCCAGTATGGTGAGATACCAGACACCCATGATTGGATATATAAAATTCTTTAAATGCGGGCAGTATTAATCCGCATTCCTGTAGACTACTTTCCCTTGCTTGTCAATACTCTCAATCATTCGCTGCATTTCCATATCTTCAAGGATACTTCCCAGTTTCCCGATACTCATTGAAAGCTGGAAATCATGCAACAACCGCTGCTGTATCTCCTCTGTTGTCTGCCATTCTTCACCTGCTATCCTTTTAATGAACCCTGACAGGTCCTCGAAAATGGCCCAGGGATAAATGACCCAGCGCCATTTCACTATCCTGTGCGCATAGTAGTCAGGCACGAAGGATGAGCAGGTCTTATGCTGAAGCACGGCCGTCCGCACTTCAGAGGGATGGGAGTTACTGATATAATCAAGTGCCTCCAGCAGTGTATCTCCGGTATCGGTGATATCGTCCAGCAGCAGCACGCGCATATTGGATATGTCGGTGGACAGGCCGAACCGTATATGAGCCTGGTCATCAATGGTGGCTGCTACGCCCCAATGTTCCATTTTTATAGTGGTCAGGTCGCGGAACAGCAGGTAATCGCATACCACCCGCGCAGGTACATAACCTCCCCTGCCGATGGCAACAATAATCTCAGGCTCAAACTTGGAAGTATATACCATGCGCGCCAGTTCACGAGACATTCCTGCCGCCTCG
>QBUR01000134.1 GCA_013374385.1 Candidatus Methanocomedens sp.
ATTTGCCACTATGCTACCTGAATAGTTAAAAAATTTGTTATTCTCGAGCATCATCTCGATCCCCCTATTTGAGCGTAGCGAAATTAAGGGACCATGATGAAAACTCCATCCTCAACCCACCCATCCACTCTATTCAAAACCCTAAAACCCAATAACCCCCCACATCCCATTATGTATAAAATCACCAAAATTGATAAATTTGGGAGAATTTCAATACCTGCCAAAATGAGGGAATCCCTCTGCCTGAACGAATCCACAGCAGTATACATAGAATACAGGGACAACGAACTCATCATACGCCCAATGCACACCAAAACTCCTGATGCTGCAAAGAAAATCTCTAAGATGAACCTACCCATAGACGATTGGGAAACCATGGAACAGGAGATAGAACCCAACTTTGATAGTTTAACCTAATTTAATCAACCCAAAATCAATAGAAACTCATATCATCCTGATGGTTTCCAGATTTGAAGGTGCCCTGGTCTCTACCCTGAACTTGCGGTAAATGGAACTTGCCAGATCCAGGCAGTTCTTCTCATCACCGTGTTCGGTCAGGACATGTTCAGGCCGAGGCTTCATCTTCTTGATATAATCCATCAACTGCTTGCGGTCAGAATGACCAGAGAACCCGTCTACAGTTTGCACCTGCAGGTTCACCGTAATAACATCTGATTTGCCGTTTTGGTGTACGGGTATCTCATTCCAGCCTTTCTGCAACCTGCGTCCCATGGTACCTTCAGCCTGGTATCCCACAAACACAAGTGAATTCCTCTCATCAGGCCCGTATGCCCTCAAGTATTCCATGATTGGGCCGCCATTGAGCATACCTGACGTAGCCAGCACCACACCTGGTACACGGTTTGTCAGCAGTTCCTGCCGTTTCTTTTGAGAGTCCACCTGTTCAAAACAATCCGCCAGGAAAGGATTCATACCTTTATGGAAGATCATTGTCCGCAAGTCACTGTTCAGGTATTCAGGATACGTAGTATGTATGGCCGTAGCCTCCCAGATCATACCATCAAGGTACACAGGCACATTGTCAATTTCACCCTTGCGAATAGCCTCTTCAAGTACCAGCATAACCTCCTGGCTTCTTCCCACTGCAAAAGCAGGGATAAGCACGGTACCACCCCGGGCCACAGTTTCCTGGACGATTCTCTTTAATTGTGCTTCAGCTTCCTTTCGGCTAGGCTGCATATCCCGGGACCCCCCGTAAGTGGCCTCGGTGATTATGGTTTCTATCCTTGGGAACGTATTCACGGCTGGATCGAAAAGACGGGTCTTTTCATACTTGTGGTCGCCGGTAAAGGCTATATTATACAACCCATCACCAACATGGAAATGTACTACTGATGACCCCAGGATGTGACCGGCATTATGCATAGTCAGCTTCATGTCAGGAGCGATATCAGTTACCCCACCATAATCCAGTGTAATAGTATGTTTCAAGGTTTCCCGTATCATGGTTGAAGGGTATGGTATGGTTTTACCTTCCTTTGCAGCCACATCTATAAAGTCCAGTTGCAACAATGCCATCAGGTCTCGGGTAGGCGGTGTGCAGTACACTGGCCCCTCATATCCGTACTTATATAGTAAAGGTATCAGGCCAGAATGGTCCAGATGTGCATGGGTAAGCACCACTGCATCCAGCTGGCTAATTGGTGTTACTTCAGGAATGTAAAGGTAAGGCGTTCCGTTCTCATCCGAACCCACATTTACACCACAGTCGATGAGCACCTTTGTCTCAGGAGTTGAAAGCAAGAAGCAGCTACGTCCCACTTCCCGGCAGCCTCCCAGTGCGGTGACCCGGACCCATTTGTCCTTTGCAGTCACTTCCTGATGTATTTTCCTGCCTATGGTTTTGAGCAGTTCTTTACGTTCATCCTTATGGTCCCTGATATATTGGCGCACGTTTTTGACAGTGGATGATTTTATTGGGGGCGTTCGCACCACTTTGGGAGTCCAGCCGATCTCCTTGGTTATCTCCCGCAGTGTGTTGCCATGCCTGCCAATAACAAGTCCTGGCTTTTCAGCCTCGATAATCACTTCACCGGTATCAGTGTCAAAATAATGGTTGGAAACACCGGCATCTTCAGGCACTATAGTCGCGATTGTTTCCACAACTTTCTCTGGTGCTGCCAATACGCCCGGGTCCGGTCGTACTACCAACCTTTTACGCAGGTCCTTGGCCAGGTTCCTGACTATGTCCCCGTTATCTGCGAACTTTTTTGGTTCTGGAGTGTATATCACCAGTTCAGGCCCTTCAAATTCCACCTGTGAAATTGTCACACCGGGTGGCAGCCTTTTAGTAATCTTAATTTTTAGATCAGCTAATACGTCATCTACCGACATTATATTTACGTCCTGTTGAAAAAATGAAAAAATAAGTAGTTAAAAAAAACTTTGTTTTTCTAAATCTATTCGTTTTCTTATTTACTACATTGTATCATCATAGAGCATCATTAAATGCTTTGCGTTTCTTTTCAATCACAGCATCATCCACTTCGAAATAATCATCAGACGTGATCTTTACTACCTTTATGCCGTTTCCAGATGCTGCATCCCGCTTAACAACGTTGTGCAATGCCCTGATGGCCAGGTCTACACCATCATCCATGGACATGCCTTTCTTATATCTATCCTCAAGTATGCCGTAAGCGATAGGAGAACCTGAACCAGTTGAAACGGCTGTGCTCTCTTCCAGCTGCCCTCCCATAGCATCGAGGGAATACAGATTTGGCCCTGTCTTGTCAACTCCTCCAATGATGAGCTGTACCATGTAAGGAAAATAACGGTTACCTCCAAGCACATTTGAAAGCAGGCTTCCAATTCCTTTGATGGTCATGTTTTCCTGTCTGCGCATTTTGTAAAGTTTAGATTCCACCTGCATTACCTTAACAAGCCTTTGTGCATCACCAACTGAACCTGCAGTGGTCATCCCCACCAGATCATCTATCTGGTAAATTTTTTTGGCATCTTTACTTGCAATAAAAAAACCCATCGTAGCCCTGCTCTCGGAAGCCAGGACAATGCCTTCGCTACAGACGAGTCCAATAGTTGTTGTACCTTTACGTTCATATTCATTAACCATGTGGATACCTCATAGAAAAAATGAGAAAATCAGATAACTCCACTCCTTAATGAGTATCGCCCTATATAATAGTTTTCCCGTTTTTTATTAAAACACAATATTCACACTTGTGTCTGGAGCAGTACTGTTTACCGTACTCCACTATCAGAGCATGGTATTCTTTGAAAAGGTCCACATCATGCTCAAGTTCAGATTCAAATCTCTGCTGCAGCACGCGGTAATTACCATCGAGCCCCAGGCAGTCAAGTATCCGACAAGTATAGGCATCAATGACGAACTTTGGTTTATTGATGGCATACAGGATAATACTATCAGCGGTTTCATCTCCCACACCCTCAAGTCCAAGCAACTCCAGCCGCAATTCATCAACAGGTTTGTCTGACAATGTATATTTGTTCCTGGAATAGTACGCTGCCAGGTTCTTTAACCGACGAGCTTTTTGGCGGTAAAATCCAGTGCACCTTATGAGTTCTTCAAGGGAATCTGTATCCACAACAGCTAGGTTCTCTGGTTCAAGCAGGCCTCGCTCTTTCAGGTTGGAAATGGCCTGTTCCACATTGCTCCACCGTGTCTGCTGGGTCAGCAGCGCACCGACAACCACTTCAAATGGTGTATCTGCTGGCCACCAATTCTGGTGGCCCAGTATCTCAAGTAGTTGTTCGTAGATGTCTATCAAACGCATTTTATGCCCAGATGTTTCATTTTATTGTAAATGGCCACATTGACCAGCAGGGGAGTGAGATTTTCCACCATATATGATACTTCAAGGGGACCAGCTATCAAGGGTCTTAGTTTAGGGATATCCTCGACCAGTTTGCAAACTACAAGGTTTGCTTCGTCATCATCACCACAGATGAAAACGTCCATGTTGAGTTCTTCATTGGTATTATAGAGTTTCTTGGCCGAAACATTATGGAAAGCAGAAACCAGCTTCACTCCTTTTGGAAGCATACTTTGAATCTCCATAGCGGCAGAACCACATGCAGGTGGCGTATATTTGAATAAATCTGCTTTTTCCATTGGCACCACGATAGAAATGACAATCTGTTCCTTCAAATTGGGTTTGATGGTTTCAATGGTGGATACTACATGTTCATAAGGCACCGACAATACAATCACATCTGCTTCGTTTACTGCGTCTGCATTGAGACATCCATAAATGCTACAGCTCTTACCTGCTGATTCTTCCAGGACCGTTCGATATTTATCGGCTGTCAGTTCGGCTTTTTCATATTTTCTGGAACCGATTATAATGTCATGGTTCAAAGCCCATCTAAGCGCCAGACCGCCGCCAATACTTCCTGTTCCGCCAAGAATTGCAATTTTCATAATAACTCATCCCCATAGAATTCACGCCATATAAGGTTTATGTATGATGATATCACCCGTATCATACCGCCATTGTCCTATGGCCTATGATGAATGAATGGGGTACACCTACATTCTACCTACAGAGCCAGGTGTATGAGGTCGCTGAAATGCTCTTTGATGGGGTTTCGGTCAACAGGATGCTTACCGATAAGCGGCGTGTTGGTTATCTATTCCAGAATCTTGCACTGTTTCCGCATCTTGATGTTGCATCCAATATTGGATATGGACCGGCAGTGAACGGCAGCACAAGGGAAAACATTGCACAGAGAGTGGATGAATTGCTCAGGTTGATGAAGATCGAGCATCTGAAAGACCGCTATCCGAAGAATTTGAGCAGTGGGGAGCGCCAAAGGGTGGCCCTGGCACGGGCGCTTGCCGTATCGCCGCAGGTGCTGCTCCTTGATGAGCCATTCAGCTGTCTGGACACTGGAACATGCAGGTGCATCAGGCAGGAGATCAAGAGGATACAAAGGGGGCTGGGGATCACAACTGTGCTTGTTACACATGACATGGCAGAGGCAGAAGAAATGGGAGACAGGATTGTGGCAATGAATGATGGAAATATCCATGAGGTCGCTGATATTCAGAGGATGTACAGGTATGATCTTGATGAACTAAGTCACCTATAGAACTGCACTGGTTGCGCCATCGATTGTTATTGTAAAGAATGATTGTAATGTACACAAAAATAAAAGAGAGGTTCGCACAAATCGTGGCGGAAAATAACCTGTCAGATGAGGCGGTGAGGGTCAGTGCTAAGACCCTGACCCCGGAAGAGGCTATAGGAAATCCGGAAAGTGACGATTTTCCGATACTTAAGGGGCATGAGCGGATGACGCAGGCAGAGTTCAGGGGGAGCTTTGGTCAGGCATTCACGGACATGTACGGCGACTTCGAAGGAACACTTCAGGACGTGCTTTACATGGAACTCAATAACAATTTCAGGAGGGCAATTTTCATCGCAACCCTGAATGCAGTGATGCGAAATCTCGGTCTGATAGAGGGAAGTGTTCATTGCAAGGATCACGGTTCTGAGGGGGGGGTCTGGATCTGGTTAAGTTTCTTTAAGGATGCAAAATATCAAGGATAGCATTGGTCGGATTCCAGCCGGTACATGCACGATGTTGCTCCGGATGTTACGAACTAAAAATACTGGACCTGGATACTGAGAATATTGGGAAAGAGAAATTTGGTGTTGTCATGCTGGATGGTGATAAGAATGCCAAAGAGGTGCTGAAATGGTGCGATCTGGCACTTGTCACAGTAACAACGGTCGTTAATGGGACCATCGAACCGATACTTGAGATGGCAGAAAAGAAAGTGGTGTTCTATGGCATCAGTATAGCTGGAGTTGCGCAGTTGTTTAATTTTAACCGATTCTGTCCAAGATCGACATGATGTAGTAAAAAATAATAATTAGGAATTAATTAATGAGGAATTTATATGACTGTAGTAATTGATGCACATAACCACCTGGGTGGACCGGATAAAGGTGATGGGATGACACAGACCGTAGATGATATCATTTCCAGGATGGATGCCGCAGGCATCCATAAGGCTGTGGTGTTCCCATTCAATGATTAGGACCCGGGGATTTCATTTTCCAGAAGTAATGACCAGTCTATAGTGATGTGACCAGTGATCTTGACAGGCTGATAAGATTTTGGACGCCTTGACCCCAACCAGGGAGATCAGGCAGTAGCAGAGGCCCGACGCTGTGTTGTAGAACTGGGATTGTCAGGAATTAAACTACATCCCCATGTCCAGAAGTTTGCTATTGACAGTATGACAGTGCACAAGATCGCAGAATGGGTGGCGGCCGTACGGCCTGACATACCCATAATTTTCGATAACGGCAAATCCACTTCACCTAATAAGCTCATCGGGGACCTGGCCGGGGCATTCCCTAAAGTTACGTTCATTCTTGCCCACATGCGGGGCGGGGATCTCATTGAAGTGACCGCAGCTCATGATAACATATACATCCAAACCACAGGGGTACCGCAGGTAGAAGTGGTGCAGCAGTGTGTTGATGAGCTGGGGGCTGACAGGGTTATGATGGGGTCGGATTCACCGTATCATTCCATGGATGACGAGGTGAAGAAGGTGGAAGCATTGCAGTTGTCTGAAAGTGATAAACAGATGGTCTTTGGTGGAACAGCTAAAAAAGTACTGAAAATCTAACCAGCTTGCCACCTTATTTGTAATAATAACACCCGCTCTTATCTCTGGTGTTATTGCCGGTCGTATCAAGTTCAAGTCATATATTGCATTTATTGCCCTATGGGGTCTTATCGTCTATGCACCTGTCTGTCACTGGGTATGGGGTGGCGGATTCCTCACAGGGGAAGCACTTGACTTCGCAGGTGGTACGGTTGTTCACATAACATCAGGAGTCTCGGCACTTGCTCTTCTGGTCTTCCTTGGCAAAAGAA